>CAYYSH010000145.1:0-7410 GCA_964474265.1 uncultured Anaerolineales bacterium | reverse complement strand
ACTTGATCGAGACCTCCAAGGATGTTGAAGCGTTGGCGAAGACCGTGGAGGACAACGGCGGCATCTACTTTGTGCCGGCCTTCTCCGGTTTGTTCGCGCCCTACTGGCGCTCCGACGCACGTGGTGTCATTGTGGGCCTCACACGCTACATCAACAAGGGACATATCGCCCGGGCGGCCCTGGAAGCCACGGCCTACCAGACGCGCGAAGTGCTGGATGCCATGGAGAAAGACTCCGGTGTTCCGTTGGAAGCGCTGAAGGTCGATGGCGGCATGGTCTACAACGAACTGCTGATGCAGTTCCAGGCCGACATCTTGGGCGTCCCGGTCATTCGGCCGAAAGTGGCTGAGACCACGTCCCTCGGCGCAGCATATGCCGCCGGCTATGCGGTCGGCTTCTGGGACGACATCGAGTCCCTGCGCGAGAACTGGCTGGTAGACAAGACCTGGGAGCCTCAGATGAGCGAGGAGGAAAGAGAGAGGCTGTACCGGGGCTGGAAGAAAGCCGTCGAGCGCACCTTCAATTGGGTTGAGCACGAGTAGGGTATGCGCAGGAGCAGAGGAGAGGAGGAGCAGGGGAGAAGTCTCCTCTGTACCTCCATCCCTCTGCCCGCGCAGAAGGACGGTTCGGTAGTGATGAGAGCACGAGCCATTGTGATCGGCGCCGGCTCCACCGGGTCAGCCGTGGCCCATGATCTGGCGTTGCGTGGCCTCGAAACCATTGTCGTTGAGCGGGGCGAGGTCGCATCTGGGACCACAGGGCGCAATCATTGCCTACTGCACAGTGGTGGGCGATATTGTGTCAAAGACCAGGAATCGGCCATCGAGTGTATCCAGGAGAACATGATCTTGCGCGAGATCATGCCAGAGGCTATGGAGCTGAACGATGGCCTTTTCGTCGCCATCACTGATGACGACATGGACTATAAGCCATTGTTCCTCGAAGGGTGTGAAGCATGTGGTATCCCGGCCAAAGAACTCAGCCCTGAAGAGGCGCTGGCACTGGAGCCGAATCTGAATCCGAAGCTGAAGGCGGCAGTCAGGGTGCCGGATGGTGTGTTTGAGCCCTCGCGCCTGTGCATGAGCTTTCTGGCAACGGCCAAGAAGAACGGTGCCCGGGTGCATACCTACACAGAGGTTCTTGACCTGCTCACGGATGGTCGGGGGAACGTTACCGGCGTGAAGGTTCGCGATCGTACCCGCGATGAAGTATATGACATTGAGGCTGACATCGTGGTGAGTGCCGCCGGCCCGTGGGCTGAGGATATCGCTGCCATGGCCGGCATCGATGTGCCTGTGCGCCCCACCCCGGGCGTCATGGTCTCGATGAAAGGGCGCTACGCGAACATGGTCATCAACCGACTCAACTACTCCTCAGACGGCGATATTGTGGTGCCACAGCGGCAGACATCGATCATCGGCACCACCTCGTGGAAAGTCGAGAACGCAGACTACATTCCCATCCCTGAAGATCATGTTCAACTCATGCTCCAGAAAGGAGCGGAGTTGTTGCCGCCCCTGCAAGAGACAGAGCCTCGGGGCATTTTTGCGGTCGCTCGCCCACTCATTGCCAAGCCGGGAGTCGAAGAGGGGCGGGAACTAAGCCGCACGTTCCAGTGTTTCGATCATGCTGAAGATGGCGTTGAAGGCTTGGTGACCATCGCGGGCGGTAAAACAACCAGTGCTCGCGCCATGGCTGAGACAACGGCCGACGTTGTCTGCAAGAAACTGGGCATTGACGTGCCCTGCCAGACCAGAACGACCAGGCTGGCCTCGTATCGGGATTACTACCTGCTGTAACGTCTGAGTGCTGTGTGTCGGGAAAAAGATCATGAACTGGCAGATTCATTATCGCATCTACCGGCAAAAGTCTGCTGGAGACAAGGCTCACTACGATGATTTCACCATCGAGATGGAGCCCGATGAATCGGTGCTGGATGGTGTGGAGAAAATCTGGGCACAGCAGGATCGAAGCCTGACATTTCGCCATGCCTGTCATCATGCCTCTTGCGGCACCTGTGGCATGCGCGTGAATGGTGTTGAGAAGTTGACTTGCGTCACGCTGATCCAGGATGTGGCGCGAGATGGTGACACACTGGTCATCGAGCCCATGCGGCACTTCCCGGTGGTGAGCGATCTGGTGGTAGACATGGCGCCGTTCTTCGAGAAGATGAAGCGGGCCGAATTTAGCATCATTCGCCATGCCGAGCCGACATTGGCCAATCTTCGGCCTGTGCCGGCTGATGAGGAGCACTTCAATCGGTTCGAAGACTGCATTGAGTGTGGGCTGTGTGTATCGGCCTGCCCCATCGCCGGCACGGACGACGCCTTCCTTGGGCCGGCAGCCCTGGCCGGCATCTGGCGCATGGTGGAGGAACCTCGCGGACATGACCCGAAGGCTTTGTTGCGCTTAGCAGATGATGCACACGGGGCCTGGCGATGTCACACCGCCCTGGAATGCACGGCGGTCTGTCCTTCCAACGTCGATCCGGGCCGCCAGATCATGCAAATGCGCCGCCGGCTCATCGTGGAGCGCCTCAAGAGTCTCTTCGGGCTATCGCGATAATCCAGAAGGGAGCACACGCCTATGCAGCAACGACTCGGGCAACAGAGCGGCTGGAAAGAGATGCAGGCGAACTGGCTGGATGCCCGCCGGCGCGATCTGGGCATGTGGGCCTTTGCCCTGAATCGGGCAACGGGTGTCCTGTTGGTGCTTTATCTGTTCCTGCATCTGATTGTTTTGAGCCAGTTAGCCATGGGGCCGGCTGGCTACGACCGCTTTATCAGCCTGATGAAGTCACCCCTCTTCCTGGCTTTCGACGTGGGGCTCATTGCAGTGCTGCTTTATCACGGGCTCAACGGCCTGCGGGTGACGCTGGTCATGCTGGGTGTCGGTGTGAGTCAACATCGTGCCATGTTTTGGGTGGCCATGGCCGTCAGCCTGCTGGCACTTCTCTACAGCACATATCTCATTTTCTTGTAGGAAGGAAAGAGCAGCATGGAACGCGACATCCAACTGGAAGAACGACGGCATTCCCTCGTATGGTTGCTACAGGCAGCGACCGGTGTGCTGTTGATCGTGCTCATTCTGCTTCACATGATCGCCCACCATTTCGCGGCCGGCGATCTACTGAGCTACGAGGATGTCGTCGCCTATCTGGCCAATCCGGCTGTGTTTGCGCTCGAGACACTGTTCCTGGTCACCGTGACATTTCACGCCCTGGCCGGGGTTCGGGCCGTTGCGCTGGACCTTGGCCTGACCGATGATCAGGATCGCCGCTTGACGAGACTTTTGTGGGCAATTGGCACGCTTGTGGTCATCTACGGCGTAGGACTCACACTGTACATTACCGTTTGAGATTGACGGTGCATTGGGTTCTGTCCGCCGGGGGCAAAGTCAGGCGAGCGCTGGATCAACTGGCTTTGCCCCTTGTTGTTTCTGCTGTAACCTTTGCGGATCATTGCTGCGTCAGCTATAATCATAAATGAAGAGCCTGCATCCCCAAATGTGGCTCCGTGGAAGCATCTGGGGGTGCCCCACTCTTCGATCTCAACTGAAAAATGACATTGCGTGAGGTTAGATGGATTTGAGGAAGCAGACGCGAACGCCACTGCCACGGTCTACACAACTCCGGCTCTATCTGGGATCCACCATAGCCTTGATCGTCCTGATGCTCCTTGGCTATCGGCTGGGGATCAACCTGGCCCTCCCGGCTTTCATCAGTTTTCTGGTGTTTGTCACGATAGTCGGCGCACGTCAGGAGCGGGCCGCGCACCAGCAAGATGAAGTGCCCCAGGCGTTAAGAGGGGAGGAGCACTGAGTCGATGGTCGGTCTGGTGATTGTGGCCCACAGCCATAAGCTGGCCCAGGGAATTTGTGAACTAGCCGGCCAGATGGCGCCCAACGTCCGAATGGCGCCGGCTGGCGGCCTGGATGACGAAATCTTTGGCACCAATATGGAGCGAATCGCTGCTGCGCTGGAGCAGGCGTGGAGTGATGACGGGGTTCTGGTGCTGATGGACCTGGGTAGTGCGGTGATGAGCGCCGAGATGGCGATCGAAATGCTGCCGCCAGAACGCAAGGACAAAGTGCTTTTGAGCGGAGCGCCCATCGTGGAGGGTGCAATTGCGGCTGCGGTGGAAGCTGCCGGCGGTGCGCCCCTGGAGCAGGTCGCCAACGCGGCACTCGAAGCACGTGGCATGTCCAAACTTGGGGGCGAACCCGAAGCGCCAATGGCTGCGGAAGCGCCCCCGGAGCCGGGCCAGGCAGCTCAAGAGATTCGGATCCTGGTTCGCAACCGCGTAGGCTTGCATGCCAGGCCGGCGGCCCTCTTTGCCCAGACTGCGGCTCGCTTCGCGGCGGACATTCGCGTGCGAGATGTCACAACCAACGGCACACTTGTCAACGCCAAGAGCTTGATCAGCGTGGTCGGGCTGGGAGCCAGGCAGGGACATGAAATCGCGGTCACTGCTGATGGCCCAGACGCAGTCGATGCCCTGGCGGCAATCCGGCATCTGGTGGAAGAGACGCTGGTTGAGTTAGAACCTCCAGAAGAGGAACCCTCGCCGGCACCGGGGCCGGCGCTTCCGGAGCCGGCCCCGAGCGAAGCCGAGCCAGGGATACTCCGGGGCATTGGTGTAGCCGATGGGGTCTCCATCGGGCCGGCTCACCACTACGGCCACACCGTCCTGGAGGTTGAGCGCCGGCAGACCAGCGACCCTGCGGCTGAATGGCATCGGTTCCTCCTGGCTGCAGAGCAGGTGGCTGAGGACCTTCGCCGTGTGGAACGGAGGACGGCTGAGCGGATCGGCAGGACAGAGGCCGGCATTTTCGGTGCTCAGGCGATGATCCTGTCTGACCCGGAGTTCCTGGCCCGGGTTCGTGAGGTGATTGAAACTGAGAGCGTTAATGCAGAAGCCGCTGTCGATCAGGTGACTAACGAGTTTGCGGACCGGTTGGCCGCCATGGATGAACCCGTGTTTCAGGCCCGGGCAGCCGACATACGCGTTGTGGGCCAGCGCGTGGTGAAGCGGCTGTTGGGCGAGGGAACCGATGCGCCGATCCTGCCAGACTATCCGGTGGTGCTGATCGCGCGGGATCTCACGCCGGCTGAGACAGTGGGGTTGGACCCGGAGCGCGTACTGGGCTTCTGCACGGCCGCTGGCGGCGCCACGTCCCACACGGCTATCCTGGCGCGAGCTCTGGGGTTGCCGGCGGTGGTCGCTCTGGGGGATGCCATCCTCCGCGTGGCTGATGGCACGCCCCTGATCGTCGATGGCTCTGCCGGCCGGGTGCTGGTGGACCCCGATGAGGAAACACGAGCCCGCTATGCCGAAAAGCGTGCCCGGCAGCGCGCAGATGCCGAACAGGCACGCCAGGCCGCCCAGCAGCCGGCGCAGACAAAGGACGGCAGGCGCGTGGAGGTGGTGGCCAACGCCGGCGATGTGGCGCTGGCGCAGCGCGTCCTGGAGTATGGTGCTGAGGGGATTGGCCTGTTGCGCACCGAATTCCTCTACCTGGAGCGGGACTCGCTCCCTGATGAAGAAACCCAGTACCAGGCTTATCGGGCTGTGGCCGATGTGCTGGGGGACCGACCGCTCATCATTCGCACGCTGGACATCGGGGGCGACAAGCAGGTGTCTTACCTGGACCTGGGCATGGAGATGAATCCGTTCCTGGGCTGGCGCGCCATTCGCATTTCTTTGGATCGGCCGGAGTTGTTCAAAACACAACTTCGGGCCATCCTGCGCGCCGGCTACCAGCGAAACGTGAAAGTGATGTTCCCGCTGGTATCTGCCATCGATGAAGTGCGCCAGGCCAGGGCGCTGCTGCAGGAAGCACAAAAAGAATTAGCTGATGCCGGCATCGATCACGCGGACAACATCGATGTGGGGATCATGATTGAGGTGCCGGGAGCAGCACTGCTGGCAGACAGGTTTGCCCACGAGGTGGACTTCTTCAGCATCGGCACCAACGACCTGGTGCAGTACACCCTGGCTGTGGATCGGGGTAACGAGCGCGTGGCCGGCTATTCCGACCCATTCCACCCGGCAGTGCTTCGCCTTTTGAAATTGGTGATCGACGGCGCACACGCTGCCGGCATCT
The DNA here is from genome assembly GCA_964474265.1 of uncultured Anaerolineales bacterium. Classification (GTDB taxonomy): domain Bacteria; phylum Chloroflexota; class Anaerolineae; order Epilineales; family JAANWY01; genus CAYYSH01. The sequence continues at coordinate 1,305 of CAYYSH010000145.1, read as the reverse complement.
GGGTCGGGCTGTGCGGTGAGCTGGCCGGCCAGCCGGAAGCGATTCCGCTGCTCCTGGGGCTTGGGCTGGACGAGTTCAGCATGGAGCCGGCGGCGATCCCCCGTGCCAAGCAGATCATTGCTCAACTCACCACCGAAGAAGCCCGGCAGATTGCCGATGAAGCGCTAACCTTCAGCACGGCCCGCGAGGTAAGAGCTTATCTCGAAACCCGCGCCGCCACTTCAGATTAGCGAGCGCGGGTCCGATCGATCAACACCTGGGGTCAGACAAGGGAGGTGCAAAGGATGAAGCTGCAAGGCAAGAAAGTCGCCTATCTCGTCGAAGAGGGATTTGAAGACCTGGAATTCTGGGTGCCGGTGATGCGGTTGCGTGAGGAAGGCGCTCAGGTGACGGTGGTTGGCACCGGCAGCAAGGCCACTTACACCGGCAAACACTGCCTCACAGCCACAGTCGACACGACTGCCGATCAGGTGACCGCCGAGGAGTTCGACGCGGTCGTGATTCCCGGCGGCTGGGCACCGGACAAGCTGCGCCGCTACGAGTCGGTGAAGAAGCTCGTGCGTGATGCCTACGATCAAAACAAGATCATCGGCAGCATCTGCCACGCCGGCTGGGTGCCTGCATCAGCCGGCATCGTGGCAGGGCATCGGGCCACCGGCTCAGTGGGTATCAAAGACGACCTGGAGAATGCTGGCGCCACCTGGGTTGACGAGCCAGCCTTCCGAGACGGAAACATCGTCTGGGGGCGGGTTGTAGAAGATATCCCGGACTTCTGCCGCGAGTTGGTGAAGGCCATCGCCGAACACCAACCGGAAAAGGCGGTGGAAGGTGTCCGGTAGCGTGGCCTGATGAGAGTCCTGGTTATCGGCGCGGGTGCGATTGGCTGTCTGGTTGGTGGCCGGCTGGCAGCCGCCGGCCACGATGTCACGCTGGTCGTCCGGGAATGGCTGGCCGACACGATTGCCAACAGCGGGCTTCGGTTGAACATCGGCGGGGGAACGATCTACGTACCTGAGATTGCGGCTGTGACAACCGTCAAGGAAGCGGTGTTCGAGTTTGGCCCGTTCGACCTGGCCATCTTCACCATGAAGTCTTACGACACGCTGGCCGGCATCCGGCATCTGGAGAAGGCCATCAGTCGCCCGTTTCCTGTCCTGTCGCTGCAAAACGGGGTTGGCAATGAGCAACTGTTGAGCGAAGCGTTCGGCCCCGAGCAAGTGATTGCCGGCGTGATCACCACGCCGGCCGAGATGCCAGTACCCGGCGTCGTTCGGGCGTCAAACGGGGCGGTGGGATTGGCAGCAC
>CAYYSH010000144.1:0-7502 GCA_964474265.1 uncultured Anaerolineales bacterium | reverse complement strand
AGCCCGAACAGCTCGCAGACCTATCTCCTGTTGCACGGCCGGTCTGACGGGGTGGAGCAGGTGGCGGTCATCGAAGGAGATCAGGTTCTTCGCGTATGGCAGGGCCAGGACGGCTTCCATATTCGCGCCGTGGTATCTGCCGACGATGCTGATCGCGCATACGTGTGGGAAACAGCCGATGGCGGCGAATCACGGCTTCGGGCTGTGGATCCAGTCTCGGGGCAGACGGTGAGCATCACCCCGTTGCCGACCAGCGAAATCGTCAGCGCTGTGGTGAGGGCTGGCCGGCTGGCTCTGGTGACGTGGAACAACGTGTTCTCGACGGTCCGCGTTGACAGCGGTGAGGTTGAGAGCCTGACCCCGCTTGGCTTGACGCTGCGGGATGCGGCTATCGACGAGGGGACGGGCCGGCTCTTCGTCATCGACTCTGTTGGCACGATCCATGTGCTGGACACGGCCTCGCTCAGGCGAATCGATACCTGGCCGCGTGTCCTTGGCCCCGAGTTACGGTCCGTCTACGCAGCACCTCTGTCAGTGATTGGGGGCCGGCTGTTCGTGCCAGACTACGATGCGGACGAGACGGTGGTCCTGGATGCTGCCACCGGAGAGCGTGTAGCGACGATCCCGAAGGCCGGCCAGGTCACGTTCGATGCGACGCGCCACCGGCTCTTCGTCACCCAACAGGGGGTGTTTATCGTCGATCCGCAAACCTACACGATTGTTGGCTCAATCGAGGAGACGGTGCGCAAGACATTGTTCTCGGGTGAACCGAGCGCCATGGCGGCCCGGTACGATGCCGGCCACGACCTGCTATTCGTGACCATGACCAATAACACGCCCGGTTCCAATGCCCGCACGTGGCTCCAGATTTACGACGGCGACACGTTGCAGCGGTTGGATACATCCATCCAGACGGATCAGCAATTTCTCTCGGGCCTGGCACTCGATGGAGAGATGGATCGCGTGTATGTGGCAAGTGGCTTCCCGGGGCATGATGTGACCGTCTTCTCGGCCCAGGGCGAACAACTCGCCCGGTTACAGGGTCTGTCCGGACAACTGTTTCTCGATGCCCCCGCGCGCCGGCTCTACGTAGCGGGCTGGGATGGACTTGTGACGGTTGATACAGCTTCTCTCGACGTGCTGGACTACCGCCGGCTGCCGACGGAGTACAGTGAACTGATGGTCTTCGATGCCAGGCATGACCGCCTCTTCACGACAGGCTCTAATTCGGCCAACCTCTTCGTCTCCTCGCCCCATGCCCCAGAATCCGTGGCCGTACAGGCTGTTGCCCAGTTGCCTCCCCGGCAGATTCGTCAACTGGCTGTCGCCGATGATGGGACGCTGTTCGTTGTGAATGACGCGGGTGATGTCTACCGGCGGAGTGGCGAGGGCTGGCAGGACATCGGGCGGACGCTGCCGCCGCTGGGCACGCCGGCCATCCTCCCTGCGCCGGGGACTTCGGGTGTCGTGTTCGCTATTCTGCGTCGGCCGAATCAGTATGGGCAATCCTACGGGATCTTCCGTTCCGTGGATGGCGGGCGCACCTGGCAGCCGGCCATGCGCGGACTGAGGGACTTCGCGGTCCGCGATATGGCCTTGTCGCCCGACTTTGCTGCTGACGGGACGGCGTTTGTGCTTGCCGGCGAAAATGGCGTATTTCGCACGACGGATGGTGGCAGTACTTGGGAGCGCATTTCAGACGTATCTGGTCAATACATTGCGCTGGCATCGACGGCTACGGAGCCACCGGCGTTGCTGATGTTGGCGCGGAGTCCCGACGCATACGATATGACACTGGTCTTCGCGCCGGCTGGCACAGCCGGCGGTCTGGAGCAGATTGGCATCATCGGGGCCGCAATGCTGTCAGGCACCGATGCACTGGCGGTGTCGCCGGATTTCGTGCGAGACGGCGTGGCTCTGGCAGGTCTCGGACAGGCCGGCCTCTTCCTCAGCCAGGATTTCGGACGCACCTGGCGGCAACTGCCGCCGCGCCCGGCGGCCTTCACCCCCATTTACACGATCCTGTTCTCACCCGATTTTGCGACCGATCGTACAGTGTATGCGCTGATAGCACCTTCGTACTTCGGTGAAGGGGATCGAGTCCTCCTGTATCGCTCCGCCGATGGAGGGGAGACGTGGCAGCAGGCGGTCGATCTGGACCCATTCACGTCGGCGCTGGCCATGGCGCGGGATGGCCGGCTGTGGGCCGGCGACACTCGAGGCACCGTCCGACCGCTTGATCCGGCGCAGCTTACGTGGGAACTTGCCCGCGAGCCTACGCCGACGCCTGTGCCCACGCCGGCTGAGCCGCCGGCCGGGCTATTCCGACCAACCGGCGTGTTTGGTCCCCTGTGGGAGCGCGATTCCGAGGTGCAGCGGCACCTGGGCTGGGCGGCCGAGGAAGCGCCACGCTGGGTGCCGACCGCATTCCAGCCCTTCGAGAGGGGGGCGATGATCTGGCGGGGCGACACAAGCACCATCTATGTGCTCTATAACGATGGTTTGTGGGAGGCTTTCGAGGATACCTGGACACCCGAAGAGCCCGAGCGTGACCCCGATATCCAGCCGCCGGCGGGATTGGAGCAACCGATTCGTGGTTTTGGCAAGTTGTGGCGGAGCCGGCCAGGGATACGTGACCGTGTTGGCTGGGCGCTACAACCCGAAGTCGGTTATACATCACCGGTGCAGACTTTTGAGCGTGGCACTGCCATGGGGGTCGGCTCTGCCGTCTACGTGTTGACGCGTGTTGCAGGGGGGCCGGCAACCTGGCTCCAGCGATAGGATAGGTGCAGTGAATCGACTGAGAGATCGCATCTCCTGGGGCGGCTGGCTTCGAGCTGCAGTAGCCGTAGCTGCCCTGTCGCTAATCTACATGTTGCTACAGGCCGGCTGGCTGGCTATCGGTGCAGCGCCAGATGCGCCCGTCTGGTTTATTCGCCGGTCCATGCGCGTATTTTTCGGGGTGGCTCTCACGCTAGGTGTCCTGGCAACGCCGGCTCTATTTCGCTGGGCAGACTGGCGTCGCAGCGTGTTTCTGATGCGTACCGGGCTGCTCATGACTGTGGTCGGGTTGTTGGGCTTGTGGGTTTATCTTCCGCTGACGACGAGCAGCGCCGGCGGCGTCGTGTTCGATCCAGGGCATACGCTCTCCGAGATGGCCCCTACTGGCCCATTGTGGCTTTTCCTATGCCTCACTGGGTGGTTGCCGTATCTGGCCGGCTTTCGTCAGTTCGAAGGCTATGGCCGCATCGAGCAGATCGCCCTGGTGATTACGTTGCTCGTGCCCCTTTATCTCCTGCTCTACCTGGTCGTGCTGACTGGCTATATCATCACAGCCCCGTGATCAGCGCCCGAGGATTTGGCGGGGGGCATTCCCGGATGCCTCACAGAGCCGCATCTGAGGACGCTGACTCCTCAGTTTTCTCAGCGGCTGATGGTGACTAACCATCAGTTGCAAGCCACTCGGCCAATGCTGGTCGCTGCCGATGGGCAGTGAGGTCAATCGTCAGGGGCGAGATCGACACTACATGATCGACGAGAAGAGCGTAGATGTCTGAATCTGGCTCCAGAGTGTCAAAATCCACCTGACGCTCGTAACCTGAGAAGTGAGGCCGGCCTTCCTCCGGGTTGTTGGCTACTCTGGACTGAAAGTAGCGCTGACGGGACACGCACGTGACGCGCCAGGGGGTCTCGGGCGTTGCGTCCTGTGGAATGTCCACCTTCAGGATGTCGATGCCAGCCGGCCACGGATTGGCAAGGACGCGCTGTGTGAGCCGGCGGGTTATGAGCGCAGCGGCGCTGAAGTCCACAGCGTGGTCATGTGTCAGGTGCTGTGCGATGTCGGTTTCCAGGGAGATTGCCAGCGCCGGGATGTCGAAGCTCGCGGCTTCGATACATGCTCCTACCGTGCCTGAAATGGTAATCCCAACGCCCACGTTCTCGCCGTAGTTGATGCCGGCAATGACCAGGTCGGGTTTTCTGGGAGCCAGGAGCACGATGCCCGCGCGCGTCACCTGGGCCGGTGACGCCTCAAAGGCGATGGCCGGCACCAATTCCCCTTTGATGGTCAGCGTCTCATCATAGCGGGTTCCTGGATGCCGCAGGAAGTTTCGGCTGGCACCCGTTTGCTGATCCTTGGGGGCCACCACCAGCACCTCTGCCAGGTCATAGATAGCCCCCACGGCTGCTGCCAGTCCCGGCGAGGCGATCCCATCATCGTTTGTCACCAGGATGAGAGGTCGATGTGTCATTTACCGATACAGAGTCTATCCGAGAGAATACTCAATGCGCTGCCGGCCTTTGATGTTCTGGCCGGCCTCCAACAAGTCCAACAAGGCTGATGCTCTGGCCGGTCTCCGACCAAGCCACAGGCGGCACCACGTTGTGGTTTCGAGGCGTGAGGCATCATCCCCAGATGCCTCATAGAGCTGCCTCCGGGGACGCTGTCTCCTCAGTTTCCGCAATTACTGAGTGTAGCCAATTCGGCTTGCCAGGGCATCGCCGAGCACCACGTAGCGGAAGTCTTCCCCCTGCCATGCCCGCAGCGCGCCCCACAGCCCGTAGAGGGTCCACAGAATGCTGAGGACAAACGGCACACACAGCAGTGAGAGAGACAGGAAAAAGCCGGGTGGCGGGCCGGCGGGCTCACCAGCGCTCGCCATCAGCGGGATCATCGATGCAAACCACAGCACGAGCCAGCACATCATGCTCACGAAAGCTACGGCGATGCCGATCAACTGATAAATCAGCGCCTGCAAGGCCTGGAAGGCCACCCAGGGTGACTCATCCCGCTTCACGAGCCAGATCACAAGGGCCGCGATGGGGCCGCCCAGGCCGCTGGTCAGCAGACCAAGCAAAATGCCGGCATGGGCCAGACTGGCCAATACTCGATCATCATCAGAGACATTGGGAACCGCGGTTGCCATTTCGATCCTCCTCCTGGGATCAGGACACAACAGGTCGTTCCGGGAGTTCCAGGTACGTCAGGGTCCAGACAGCACTGTTGAAAACGGTGTACAGGGCGTTGATCGCGGCGAAGATCACCACGGCCGCTACCAGGAAAGGAATGGCTCCCAAGACGGCCGCCAGGCCTGATCTGAAAATGGCGTACATGAAGGCCGCCGGCCCGCCTACCATGGCAAAGGCCAGGAAACCAAGTACCAGGTTCACCACCGCCCACAGTATACCAACGAGAAGCATGATGAGCCACATCACGGCCACCGGCCCCAGGTTCGCGCGGATCAACCTGTACCCGTGCCGGATACCGTCGAGTACGCCGTCGCCGGCCAGCACCACCTGACGATATGCAAACGTGGCCAGAACGCTCAGCACAACTGCGGCTGCGATGAACACCGGCACCAGGAATATCAGACAGCATATCAGGAGAATCCAGGCCGGGCCGGCAGAGCCGCCCTGATTGCCCATGGAGAGAGCAATGGTCACAGCCACCAGTGCCGCCACGAACATCACTACCAGGATCACTGGGACAGCCAGAACAACATCAACGCCGAACAGACGCAATGCGCTGCGGGACCACCCGACATCGAAGCCATGGCGTACGGTGGGGCTCTTGCCCTCCTCGATTTCGCCTACCAGCCCGATGAGAGCGGTCTGGCACACGTAGTTGACGACGGCGGCGATGATGACCAGGGCAATAATGAGCATCACGACAATCAAAATAACCAGGATCCCAATACTTGGCGGAGCGCCAAACTGCTGGAGTGGAAATTCGCCTCCCTGGAAAGTGTATTGAACACCGTTGCCAACGCCGCTGCCGGCCCCGAACAGCGCCAGCAGGAAACCAAACAGCCAGAGCACCCGATAACGGCGAGTGATTGCAAAGCTACGTTCGAGGATTCCAAAGTAGTCCATCAGGTGTATGCCTCACTTTCTTGGTTGTGGGGAGACGGACATGTCTAATTTGCTTCAGTGTACACTACGTAATTGTGGTGTGAAAGTCGCATGCGGGTACGTCGGGCCGGCCCTCGTGAATACATGAATACATGATCAGTAGTTGGGAAAACAGCTTGTAGGGCAGGCTTTCTAGCCTGCCCATTGATTCCCAAGTACTGATGATAGGTGCGAACAGCCCAGGCGTCAAGTGAGCGTCGCCGGCGGAGCTTTTACCCGAAACACGGATCGTGTGGTATACTCCTATCATGTAACGCAGCGTTTCTTATCAGGATACTCAGGGGTTAGAGTTTGACAGTCACGGTGATGCATCCGCTTTTTGTCTATGGAACCTTCCGTGAAGGTGAATCAAATCGCACGGTGATCGAACCGTTCGTCGCCGGCAGCCGGCCAGCCCGCCTACCCGGCGCTGTGCTCTACTACGTTGATCCTTATCCGATGGTCGCGGATGGCGATGGCTCGGTGGTGGGAGAGCTGATCACATTGCCGGCGAACTCCTACACCGAGGCTCTGGCAGCCCTGGACCATTTCGAGGGCTACGATCCAACCACGGACACGGGAGCCTACCGCCGGCGATTGCGCGAAGTGATTGCCCTGGACACCGGCGAGCGTGTCACAGCGTGGGTCTACCTGGGTGATCCCGAAACGGTGGAGGGCCATCCCGTCGTCCCGAGTGGTGACTGGTGCCGGCGAAGTTTTCTGGAGTGACTGTCATGATTAGAGTGAGCAGCGTCTCCAAGGCCTACGGCGACCAGACGATTCTGGAGGATGTGTCTTTCATCATCAACCCTGGCGATCGGGTGGGGTTGATCGGTCCTAACGGGTGTGGGAAGTCCACGTTGTTGCGGATCATCGCTGGCCTGGAGCAACCCGACGCCGGCCACGTCTTCGTCGATCCATCTGCCACGTTGGGTTACCTGCCTCAGGGAGTGGAGCCGGCCCCCGGTGAGACGGTCGCGCAGATGGTGCGGGCCGGCATTCCGGGCCTGGAAGAGGCGCGCCAGGCGCTTGCTCGGCTGACGAGGGAGATGGAGCAGGCTGATGATGCAGAGCTGCCGGCGCTGATCCGGGCGTACGGTGAAGCCCTGAGCCGGTTCGAGGCCCTGGGCGGTTACGCAGTTGAGCACCAGGTCCAGGCCGTGCTGGCCGGCCTCGGCCTGGGGGACGTCGATCCCGAGACGCCGGTGGAGCAGCTCAGCGGTGGGCAGAAGACGCGGGTCGGCCTGGCGCGTGTGCTCCTGGACAGGCCGACGGTGCTGCTTCTGGACGAACCGACCAACCACCTGGACATCCAGGCATTGGAGTGGCTGGAGGAGTTTCTGACCGGGTACGCCGGCGCAGTGCTCATCGTGTCTCACGACCGGACATTTCTGGATCGGACAGTGCGACGCGTTCTGGAGCTGGATGAACTCACGCACCGGTTGACAGAGTATGCCGGCAATTATAGTGACTACCAGGCGGCCAAACAGCAGGCGCTGGACAAACAGTGGGCGGCCTGGAAGGACCAACAGGCCGAAATCCGCCGGTTGGAGGAGGACATCCGACGCACGAAGCAACAGGCACAGCGGACGGAGCGGGCAACGATCGACGAC
>CAYYSH010000143.1:0-7571 GCA_964474265.1 uncultured Anaerolineales bacterium | reverse complement strand
CCTTTACCTGGCCATCGCCGGCACGGTGCTGTTTGTCCTGTTTCTGCCGGCCTACCTGAGCCGCGTGCGCGACGGCGGCTCAGGCCGTTTCGCCCTTGGCTTGCTGCTGGGCCTGGCGCTGGATACAGCGCTGCACGGTGCTTTTGGCAGCTACGATGTGGCCTGGCAGGCCGGCCTTGGCGCATTGCTTCTCATCCTGCTGCTGGTGTTGGTCCAGTGGCTGTCGCTGGTGGCGAGCCTCCGGACTCCTGGTCGCGATAAAGCCTCATCCAGTGATGGACCGTTTTGGCCTACGCTGGCCTGGTTGGCCGTAGGGCCATTTCTCTTTCTACAATTGCTCATCTTCCAGAACATCGCCCGACTGACAGCCCTGACCGGTTGGATGCAGCCGTTGGTCTTTGGTTGGGTGCTGCTCAGCCAGGTTGCCGGCCTGGCTATGGCGGCGTGGATACTGAGCCAGTCTCGGCGTGGGCTGTGGCCGATTACCGGACTGCTGGGGGCGGGGTTGATCTTCGCGGTGGCGGTCTCAACACCGGGGGTGGTGGCTGCATCGCTGTTCCTGGCCGGCCAGATCGCTATAGCCGTATTGCTGGCCGTCATACTGGCTGCGCTCGATGCCCGAGCCGCGCAAACAGGGCTTGCGCGTACGACGGTGGCTCACGGCATAGGTATGATCCTGCTCGGGGTGTTGCTGTTCTTGTTCTATGGCGCGTTCGACATTCGATTGCCTTTCAGCAACACGACACTTCCGCCTGTGGCGGCATTCATCATTGGGCTTTGCGCTTTCAGCGCAGTGTTGGTGCTGCCGGCAGAGCCTGGCCCCATGCCCACGCTTTGGCAGCCGGCGGTGCTCGTGCTGATTCTGCTGGTGTTACCCCTTGTTGGCCTGATGAGATGGCGCATGCCTGAGCCCGTCGCAGGCGATGGCTATCCGGTGCGAATCATGACCTACAATCTGCATAACGGCTTCAACACCGATGGCTTTCTGGGGATGGAGGCCCTGGCCCGCGTCATCGAGTCCGAGCAGCCGGATGTTGTAGCCTTGCAGGAAGTATCGCGAGGCTGGGTGATTGCTGGTTCACTAGACATGCTCACCTGGCTTTCGCAACGGCTAGGCATGTCCTACGTCTCCGGCCCCACGGCCGGCCCGCTGTGGGGCAACGCCATTCTGAGTCGCTTGCCCATCCGGGAGTACCAGGCGCACGAGCTGCCACCACGGGATCTCTTGATCCGGCGTGGTTTTCTCTGGGCTCGAATCGATGTCGGTGGCGGTGAAGAACTGGACGTCATCGCAACCCATTATCACAACCCCGAGCCTGACAGTGCTATCCGTGTTGAGCAGTCGCGGGTCATCCTCGACTTTTGGGGCGGTGCAGACCGTACGGCGTTGTTGGGCGACCTCAATGGCCGGCCCGGCGACCCGGAGATCGAGATGCTGCGTCAAGCTGGGCTGCGCGATGTGCTGGACCTGGCCGGCATTTCTCCTGGCTACACCAACCCGTCAAATCAGCCACGCCAGCGCATTGACTACATTTGGATCACGCCGGACCTCGCTGCAAGTGACGTGCTCATCACATCCGGCACCGCTTCTGATCACCTGGGAGTGGTGGCAACCGTCGGTCGATAGCCCGGAAGCACACGGTGGGGTAGAATCAGGTGAGTGTCGGCGATACCGAAAGAACGAAGCCCCGTCGGAAGGACTCCTCCATCCTGGAGAGAGGTTCCAACAGGGGCTTTCCAAACATATTATACATTGTTGCAATTGGTTAGTCAATGGGTTCATCCACGTCATCTGACATGCAAGATCCCTCGTCCGACGTTCTGAACGCTTTGCGCCTCGGATGGACGGTGTCTGAGTTGCTTGGGCGCATCCGGAAGGGAGCGCGGCCACCACGGCGGCGCTATCGCGGGCCGAATTACGTGCCTCGCATCACCGCCGGCGAGGGCACCATCGAGAGCAGCAGTGCCGCCCTGGTGTTCGCTGCGCTGCGCCTCCTGGCATTGAGTGATGCGCTGTCGGTAAAGTGCGAAGACGACGAAGCGCTTCAGCAAATCGTGGAGGGGTTGCCACGCTCGTTGGAACGTTGGCTGGCCGGAAGGCGGTCCGCCTTTTATACCCCTGCTCAGCTCCGCCAGATTCTCGAAAATTGGAGCCTGCGGATCTGGTCCCAACTGAACGCGCGCTCTGAGGCGGCTGCGTTGGCGTTTACGCTCGGAATCAGCCTGGCCGATACGTATTGGTACTTGCGGAAGCCGGCCCAGCGACCACGCCGGTGTCCGCCGAAAGAGGACTGGCGAGAACTGCTGTCGGTATACCGGCTTGCTGTAGAGCGGGACCGGCTGGAGACGCTCCGCCCATACCTGCCGGCCTACCTGGTGACAACGCTTCGCAGCCATCTGAACCATTGGAGCATCGGCACGGAGCTTGAGCGGGATGCCCAGGGCAATCTGAGGCGCGTGCCGTTTCTTGTTCGCACATCGCACCCACTTGGCTGGCGAATCAGTCCCGATCGGTGGGACAGGGCCGGCTGGTTTTTCAGGGTGACTCATCCGTTAGGGTTCATCCCGTTCTTTCGCCGTCCCAACAGATCCCCGAACCTGACCGACGAGGAAGAGATTGCGCTGCAGGAAGCTCTCGAGAGGCAGGCCGAGATCTGGAGCAGCCTGATCTTTGGGTTGCGGCAGCCGGCCACATATCTCTTCCGGCGTGACTGGTTCTGGATTCGAATAATCACGTGGACGGGAGTCGCAATGGCCGTAGCCGGCGTCATCTTGGTCGCACTATGGGGAGTTGCCAGGTTGGGGCCGGCCCTGGTGAACGTCGCTCAGCCGGCCTTTGATCGCATCGCGCCAGGCGTGACCCGGTTCCTGCGGCAGCCAGGCGGCGGTGTGCGAGAGTGGGTGGCACTGGCCATTCAGGTCATCCCGGTCGTGGCCGGCCTCGGAGCAGCGGTGGTCGGGCTGTATCGGTGGGCTGCTCGACTCTATCGAGGTTGGAATGAACGAGTGACAGGCTGGTTCATCGTTCGCCGGCGCACTCTGGTCCCCTGGGACCGCAGATTGCGCTCTCTCTGATCCTGAGGCTTCCCCGCGATTTTGACCGTCCACCCAATCTGTGCGACAATTACCCCTGAGGTGGCCGGTTTGCTCTTGTGAGGGCGCATAGTATGCACGAATTCCCCGATCTACCCGATCCCATCGGTCGAGAGGATGACCTGCGCTACGTGGTCAACTGCATCGCCGATGCCAAGTGTTGCTCCATCGTCGGTGTGAGCAATATGGGCAAGTCAGCGTTGATGCGGGCTCTTACCCTCCCGGAGGTCAAGCAAGCTGTGCTCGCCGGCGCTGCTGACGAACACCTGTGGGTCTACATCGATTGTAATCGCGCACTGGATCGCAGCGAACAGGGCTTCTACGAGCTGATCCTGCGCTCGATTCGCGACAAGGTTGCCATCCGGGGCGACATGCCGGCTCTTCTGGCCCAGCTCAACGACATCTATGAGACCCTCATCCACCCGCCGACGCCGCTCCACGTGGCCCTTAGCTTCAACCGCGCCATTGAGGAGGCCGTGCTCGAGGCCGGCTTTGATCGCCTGGTCTTGTGTATCGATGAGTTCGATCCCATGATGGCCACCCTGGCTGGTCCTGTCTTCCTGCGTCTGCGTGCCTTGAAGGATCGCTTTGAGACGGGCGTCTGCTACGTGACCGCTACTGATCGTGCGCTGTGGGAGATCCGCAATGATCGGGATGCCGGCGAATTCTCGGAGCTTTTCGTCCATCACACTCGCTACCTGCCACCTTTGGGGGAGGCCGGCGTTCGTCGGGTCATTGCCCGCTACGCCGAACGGGAGGGCGTCACTTTCAGCGAGCGGGATATTGCCTTCATCCGCGAAATGGCAGATGGTCATCCTGGCCTACTGGAAGCAGTATGTAGTGCTTTGGGCCATGTCACAGGCCCCGAAGTCCATGATGAACTCACTGACCAGCAGATTCACCGCCTGGTGCGGGAGCGCCTGGAGAGTGACCTGATCGTGCATAGCGAGTGCAGCCGGCTGTGGGACGACCTGACTGAGGCTGAACAGGAGGCTCTCCTGGATCTGGCGGGAAGACACCCCCAGGTCCAGCCGTCGGACTTGCGGTCCTTGCGGCGCAAACATCTGGTGCGATTGCAGGAGGGCGGGCCGGTGATCTTCTGCCCGCTGTTCGCCGATTTCATCCGGCGCAAGCGCCGGCAGCACCTTCCGGGCCAGGGCGTACACGTGGACGTTGAGGCCGGTCACGTCTACGTCGATGGAGAGCGCATTGAGCTCCTCACCGATCTGGAGTATCGGTTGTTGTTGCTTCTGTACAGCCGGCTCGACGAGGTGGTGGACAAGTACGACATCGTTGAGGGTGTCTGGGGAACCGAGTACATTGACGAGGTAGATGACGGGCGGATCGAACGGTTGGTCAGCCGGCTGCGCGCGAAGATCGAGCCGGAGCCTAGTGAACCGCGTTATATCCAGACCGTGCGCGGGCGAGGGTATCGGCTGGTGGCCAGGTAATAGCTCACTGGATCGAGCTGCCCGAGCACGCTTGGCGTTTTTTGCGAGTAGGGGGCTTGACAAAATCGGGATAATATGTTAGAATGCCGTCAATCCAAATGAGTAATCCCAAACAAGAAGGAATTGTAGCGTTCTGATGTTCAACCTGCTAGACCTTATCATCGTCCTCGTTCTTGAGCTCCTCGTCATTATCGAGGGGCTAGGTCCGTTTGGGAGGACGAAGTAAGGTGTAGCGCCCATACTAAAGCCAATTCAGAAGCCTCCCAAACATGGGAGGCTTTTTTGTTGGGCGTTTTTCGGCACGTAGACGTGCCACAGCCGGCGGTGCCGGCCAATCCGACACCATGCTGTGTCGGCCCCAGGGCTCAGACGACTGGCTTGCGATTCGCAATCATGCCAGGCTGAGCCGGGATCAGGAGGCAGTGACGCCTTCGCCCACCTCGCCAGACAAAGGAGCGGGGGTGCCGGGGAGCAAGGGGCAAAAGACTTGCTTGTTAACAGGCTTATTTTCTTTCTCCCTTGCACTCTTGCACCCCTGCACCTCAGGTACAGGGAGAGGTGTGGCGGAGGCGTTTGGCGTTTTCTGGCATATCGCGGATCCAGGTAGATTCGCAAACATCCACAAAGGAGGTAAAGACATGCGACGCACCGGTGCACAGATTGTTTGGGAATGTCTCAAGCGGGAGGGCGTCGAGGTTGTCTTCGGGTACCCGGGCGGAGCAATCCTGCCAACGTACGATGCGATGACCCAGTATGACTTCGTCCATCACGTGCTTACGCGCCACGAACAGGGGGCGACGCACATGGCGGACGGATATGCGCGTGCTACCGGGAAAGTGGGCGTGGCTATGGCCACGAGCGGCCCCGGTGCTACCAACATGGTGACCGGCATTGCGACGGCCATGATGGACTCATCGCCAATCGTCTGCATTACTGGTCAGGTACCTACGACAGCCCTCGGCGGGGATGCCTTTCAAGAGACGGACGTTACCGGCGTCACGCTGCCTATCACGAAGCACAACTATCTGGTGACGGATGTCAATGATCTGGCCTACATCATCCCGGAGGCGTTCTACATTGCGCGAACTGGCCGGCCAGGCCCTGTGCTTATCGACATCTGCAAGGACGTCCAGATCGCAGAGACAGAGTTTCGATACCCTGAAGAACCTCTCTCGTTGCCAGGCTATGTTCCTCCTTCCGAGGCGGCGCCCGAGGAAGTGCAGCAGGCGGCTGAGCTTATCAACGAGGCCAAACGCCCCCTGGTGCTGGCCGGCCATGGCGTGCTGATGTCCGGAGCCATGCGAGAATTGCTCGAATTTGCCGAGCGCGGTAGCGTGCCAGTCGCTCAAACCCTGCTGGGCATCGGTAACATGCCGGCTTCGCACCCGCTGAACCTGGGCATGATGGGCATGCACGGTGAGGCCTACGTCAACCAGGCCATCCAGGCTGCGGACCTGCTGCTCGCGTTCGGTATGCGGTTTGATGACCGCGTCACCGGTAATCTGGCCACCTATGCCCCCAACTCAAAGAAGATCCACATCGAGATCGACCCCTCTGAAATCAACAAGAACGTCCCAGTTGACATCGGGATTGTCGGCGACCTCAAGACCGTGTTACAGCAGTTGAATCCGCTGGTGGAGAAACGCGATCGGTCGGCATGGTTGCGGCAGATCGACGAGTGGAAGGCCGATACGCGAGCGCGGGACATCATCCATCAGGACTCCAATGGCCGGCTGTTAGGTGCCCACGTGATCCACGACATCTGGAAAGCCACAGAGGGCGATGCCATCGTGGTCACCGGCGTGGGTCAGCACCAGATGTGGGCAGCTCAGTACTACCGCCTTGAACGCCCCTTCACGCTGATCACCTCAGGTGGTCTGGGGACCATGGGGTTCGGTCTGCCGGCTGGCATTGGTGCCAAGATGGGCCGGCCTGACAAAGAGGTGTGGGTGATCGAAGGCGATGGTGGCTTCCAGATGACGGCGGCTGAGCTGGCGACGGCTGTGCAGGAGAATGTGGACATCAACATTGCCATCATCAACAACTTCTACCTGGGCATGGTGCGGCAGTGGCAGGAGTTGTTCTACGAAGAGCGGTATCACGCCACACCGCTGGTTAACCCCGATTTTGTGAAGCTGGCCGATGCACACGGCATTCCGGCGGTGCGTGTTGAGCGTCGGGAAGAGGTTATCCCCGCTGTCCAGCGGGCGCGCGAGACCCCGGGGCCCTTCCTGATTGACTTCAAAGTCGAACCAGCGGACATCGTGTACCCCATGGTGCCGGCCGGCGCTGATCTGGATAAGATGATTCGTCGCCCCTTGCCGGAACGCATCGCATCGCTCCAGGCTGAATGGACACCACAGCCACAGTCTGGCCGCGAGTTGCAAGAGACCTGAGTCAGTCGCATGGTCAGTTAGTCGGTTAGTCACTGGCCTTTAGAGCATAGCACCAATGACTACCAGACCGATTGACTGCCGGACTATGCGACCAAAGTATGGAGGTGACTGACATGACCGAAGAACATACCCTGGTGGCACTCGTTGAAGATAAACCCGGTGTTTTGAACCGGGTCGCGAGCCTGTTCCGACGTCGGAACTTCAACATCGACAGCCTGACTGTTGGGCGGACTAACATTCCCGGCGTCTCGCGTATGACCATCGTCGTTGGTGCCGGACAGACAGCTTCCTACCTGGTTGAGATGAACTTGAACAAGCTGGTGAATGTCATCAGCGTGCGCAATGTCACCCAGGATCGCACAGTCACACGCGATCTGGCGCTCATCAAAGTCAAGGCGGATGCCCCCGCCCGGGCCGAGATTAGCCAAATAGCTGAAATCTTCCGCGCCAAGATTGTGGATGTCAGCCAGTCGTCGCTCATTGTTGAGGTCACCGGCACAGAAGACAAGATTGACTCCATGCTTGAACTGTTGGAGCCCTTTGGCATCATCGAGATGGTGCGAACGGGTCGCGTTGCCATGGTTCGCGGCGAACAGAGTGTGCCGCCTATGAATGGCCGCCGGCCAGCGCT
>CAYYSH010000142.1:0-7571 GCA_964474265.1 uncultured Anaerolineales bacterium | reverse complement strand
GCCGTGGCCTGGACCTGGGTGACGGGCACGGCGATGGCGGGCCGGCCATATACCACAGCATGTTCGCCGAAAAGAATCACCTTCCCAGGCGCGCTGGCGCTGACCTTCTTGTTCATCACGAAAGAGTATAACACATTTGCCGGCTCTCTGGCAATGCGTGACATGACATGATATAATATTAGTGGAATTTAGTCCCTGGTCGTTTGCGTTGGAGCAAAAAAGATGTTAGCGAGCGGAATAGGATCCATCTTTCTCAAACTCGGTGCCGTGGCTGTGTTAATCTTCTGCAACGGCTTCTTTGTGGCAGTGGAGTTTGCTGTCGTCAGCGTCCGACGCACCCGGATCGAGCAAATGGTGGAGCAGGGCCACACACTTGCCCGGCTCGTTCAGGAAATGTTGCACCACACAGACCGGATTCTGGCCGCCTGTCAGTTGGGCATTACCATGGCCAGTCTGGCCTTAGGCTGGATCGGGGAGGCCACAGTGGCGGATCTGATCGAGCCACTGCTTCACGCCCTGGCTGAAGGTCTGCCTGGGATTGTCTCGACGGGTGTGGCTCACGGGATTGGGATCGTGATATCGTTTTCGCTCATCACGGCGCTGCATATCGTAATTGGTGAGCAGGCCCCAAAGACGTTTGCCATTCGTTACCCCGAGACCGTCGCTCTGTGGTCAGCCCGCCCGACATTGTGGTTCGACCGCATTTTTCGCCCGTTTGTATGGTTCTTGGATAGGGCTGCTGCTGTGACGCTTCGCCTGGTCGGCGTGCAGCCTGTGGGGGTACATGGCACGGTCTACTCGCTTGAAGAGCTAAAGCTCCTGGTCAGTGAAAGCCAGGAAAGCGGTTTCCTGGATGAGGAGCAGGAAGTGATGGTCCACCGTGTGTTTGAGTTTGGGGATCGTCTGGCGCGCGAGGTAATGATCCCACGTCCTGATGTGGTCGCGATTGAGGCTACCGCTACATTGGACGATCTGCTCGCTCTTTTTGCGGAGCACACGCATGCACGCTTTCCCGTGTATGAGGAAGACCTGGACCATATCATCGGGTTCATCTCTATCAAGGATATGCTAAAGGCTCTGGCCGGCGGTGCGAAACGAACCGACCCGATTAGGCCGCTGGTGCGGCCGGCTGTGGTGGTGCCAGAGACCCGGCGTGTAGACAGTCTCTTCGTCGAGATGCGCGACAAGGATGTTCAGATGGCCATCGTGATCGATGAATACGGCGGGACAGCCGGCATCGTAACGCTCGAGGAGCTCATGGAAGAAGTGGTCGGGCGCGTCGGGGATGAGCTCATGCCAGGAGTGCCGCCCTATCACTGGATTGATGACCGGACTGTCGAGATCGATGCCGGCATGCGCATTGACGAGTTGAGCCAGGAGTTGGGAATCGATTTGCCAGATCACCCGGATTACGAGACGGTGGCCGGCTTTGTTCTCTTCCAGTTACACCGTATTCCGGAGCCGGGCGACCACTTTCGGTACGACAACTTACAAATCAAAGTTATCGAGATGCGCGGACCGAAGATCGAAAAGCTTGCACTGACACGCCTTTAGCTGGCACAGATTGTTAGACCAGATTTTGACGTCGTTAAGACCGAATCCGGACCGGATTGTGTCATAATTAGAAGAGTTTAATCGATCGGTGAGTATTCCCATTGGGGGTCGCAGGACTCAGACGAGGTGCCGACCCCAGGCCACAACGCAAACGAGGAGGTAAAAAATGGCTGTCAAGCTAGTTGCCAAGCCAGGCGAGGTTGAATTCCCCAAAGGCATGGAAGGCGTGATCGCCCGGGAGTCAACCAAGAGTTATGTGGATGGCCTAAATGGTCGTCTCTACTATCACGGTATACCCATTGAGGAGCTGGCGGAGAATTCGACCTATGAAGAGACGTTCTTCCTGCTCCTGTACGACCGTTTGCCCACTGAGAATGAGTTGGCCGAGTTCAAGGCCCGCATGGTCCAGTATCGTGAGATACCGGGTTTTGTATATCAGGTGATCGCCGACCGGGCCGGCGCTTATAACGTGCACCCCATGGCACTCCTGCGGTCGGCTGTGTCTATTCTGGCCACCTTCGATGAGTCCGCTGAGGAAGACACCAATGTTGCTCACCAGCGAGAGGCCATTAAAATCACGTCCAAGTTTGCAACGATCGTTGCAGCCATTGGGCGAGGCCTGAAGGGGCTCCCACCAGTGCATCCACGCCCGGATTTGGGTCATGCTGAGAACTTCCTGTGGATGTTGTTTGGGGAAGAGCCCGACCCGTATTTTGCTAAGGTGATGGATGTTATCCTCATTCTGCATGCTGATCACGGGTGTAATGCGTCCACGTTTGCGGCCCTGGTGGCTCAGTCTGCACTCAGCGATATGTACTCAGCGGTTGTGGCCGGCATCTCTACGCTGAAGGGGCCTCTGCACGGCGGTGCGAACCAGCGCGTAATGGAAATGTTGCGGGAGATCGGCGAGCCTGACAATGCCATTCCGTGGCTGGAGAATGCGCTGGCCAAGAAGAGAAAGATCATGGGTTTTGGTCACCGGGTTTACAAGGCCATGGATCCTCGGGCAGTGATCCTGCATGAGTATGCCAAAGAGGTGACCAAGCGAGCCGGCACCGAGCGATGGCTGCGAATGGCCGAGATCATCGAGAACTACATGATCGAGAAGCTTGGCCGAAAGGGTATCTGGCCCAACGTAGACTTCTTCTCCGGCGTTGTGATGTCGTCCATGGGCATCGATCCCGGGTTGTTTACGCCGATCTTCGCCATGTCGCGTGTGGCCGGCTGGGTAGCCCATGCCTGGGAACAGCGCCAGGACAACCGCATCTTCCGGCCGCGCTTCGTCTACGTCGGCCCGGAGATCGCACACTGGGTGCCGCTGGAAGAGCGGGAGGGTGCCGCGTAATTAGGCCGTAACCACCAGGTTGTGCACAGCAACCTCACCCCAAGTTAGAGGCCGGAGCTCCTCAGCTCCGGCCTTTGTGTTAGCTGGTCAGTGGGACGTTTCCAAATCTATCAGCCCGCGTTCTTTGGCCTGATGAAGTGCCCAGCGATAGAAATAGGCTGACACGATCACGAGCGCCACTGTGAACCCCACCAGAATGCCTAGCAGTTGCAGGTTGGAAAATCGTGCCAGCGTTGGGAAGCCTACCAGATTCTGTCCCAGCAATGCCCGACGGGCCATTTCCAGCCAGTAGGTCACCGGGAAGATGAAGCCGAGGGGGCGGAGCCAGGCCGGCAGCACATCCAGTGGGAAGATGGCCCCAGTGAACAGATAGAGCCCGCCGGCCACCGCCTCGCCCAGGGACCAGAAGTGGCGTGCCATCATCATTGTCCACGCGCCAAGTATGATCCCAATGGCGGCCAGCGAGGTTACGCCCAACACCGTACTGCCAAGAAAGAGGGGCCAGTCAACTGTCCAGGGGGAGATCGGCAATGCAAATGCGATCATGCCAAAGCCGATGGTGATTACCACGGAGATGGACGCGATGATCAGCTTTGCCACCCCTCGTCCGAGCAGGTAGAAGTAGCCGTTCATCGGCGCCGTGTGCAGGTGCTTCATCGTATTGTAGTGTTCGCGGTCGTCGAGGACGGCCCAACTGACGCCGGTGATTACCTGTCCAACCAGAATGTAAAGAGCATTGCCGAGGTAGATGTAGGCGAAGATCGGCTCTCGCAACGCGCCGTTGGTGATGACGCTGTACATCACTACCAGGATCAGCACGCCGGCAATTGGTCGGGCGATGGAGTAGATGGCAAAAAGCAGCGGATCCGTCCAGTTCGACTCAATCTGCCAGCCCAGCCAGGCTGCAATGGTGAAACTGCGCAGTGCCTCACTGCGCCGGATGAGCGGTACATTCAGGATGCGTTCAGCGAGTAGCATGGCCGTCTTCTCTTCATGCGTAAGTTACCGTCGCCGCTCCGTGAGCCGGCCTTCACGCCGCCCAATCTCTTCCAGTTTTGCCAGAGCCGTGCGCGCGACCACAAGAAACGCGCCGGCAAGTATGACCAGGATGCCAAACTCGACCCGCACGGACAGGAAACCCAGCGCCGCTCCATTGGCGAACAGCAATTGGCGCATAGCGTCCAGACCAAGGGTAAGCGGGATGATCGAGGCTATCGTCGCAACCCAAAACCCCATCGCTTTCACCGGGAAGTAAAAGCCCGAGGCCAGATAAATCGGTTCCTGCAACAAGTTGGAGAGATGCCACGCCTCTCGTCCACTGGCCAGGAAGACGGATGCGAACATCATGCCCATACCGTACAGAGCGGCCATGGTCACGAGGAATACCAGAATCAGCAGAGGTAGACTGCCGGCCTGATAGGTGACGCCGAACAGGAATGAGCACACGACAAGGATAATCACGGCGCGCGTGCCGGCCATCACCAGGCCACCAATCGCCATGCCCAGCAGAATCGCCATCATGGGGCCTGGGCTGAGAATGTAGAGTTCCAGGTTGCCGGCATCTTTGTCCCAGTAGAGCTGGCTGGCCATGCTCCACAGCACGTTGAGCCAGAACGCTGTCATCGCACCACCCACTACCACAAAGCCAATGTAGTCTGGTGGTGCCTGAATCGCCCGGTAGACGAAAACGTACGCCGACACGGACATGAGCGGCAAGATGGTTTCAAAGAACAACCAGCTTCGTTCCCGTGTCGTACCCACGATGCGGGGGTAAGCGCGTGCCCAGACGGTGCGCCAGAATAGCCGGAGGCCGGTGGCTTTGTAGACGTGGCCGGCGCTATTCACCATTCCCTCCGACGCGATGCGACGTGTCCACGTCAAGCCCACGCCCTACCAGATCGATAAACACGTCTTCCAGCGTCGGCTCACGCTTCTCCAGGGAAATCAGACTGGAGCCGCGTTGTGTGAGGTGCATCAGCACACCGGGCAGGGCCTCCTCCGCCTCCAGAATCAGGTTGAGGTCGGTATGGCCGTTGCGGTCGGCAATCATTACCTGGCGAACGCCCGGCACGGACTCGATCATGCCTTCCCGGGTCGGTCGAGGGCCCAGTGGGGCGATCTTTAAGTTGAAGATTGCCTCTCGTTGCAGCCGGCGTTTCAGGTTGGCCGGCGTATCACAGGCCAGCACCTTGCCCTGGTCGATGATGGCCAGGCGATCGCAGAGTTCATCGGCTTCGGCCATGTAGTGGGTGGTGAGCAGAATGGTGCGGTTGGGGTGGTCCTCCATCCACTGCTTGATGAAGTTGCGTACCTCCCGCGCGGCGGTGACATCCAACCCCAGCGTGGGTTCATCCAGGAAAACCACGTTGGGGTCGCTGACAAAGCCACGAACGAAGTTCATCTTCTGGCGCAGCCCAGTCGAAAGGTCGGATATCTTAGTGTGCTTGCGATCGGCCATCCCGACAACGGCCAGCATGGCATCGATGCGCCTCCGGGCCACTGCGCTGTCCAGGCCGTAGAAGCGAGCGAACATCCACAGGTTCTCTTCAACCGTGAGCAGTCCGTAGCCGCTGGTCTCGCCGCCGCTCACCATACTGATGCGCCGCCGGATTTCCGACGCCTGTGTGGTTACGTCCAGTCCTTCGACGAAGGCCCTGCCAGTGGTTGGGAGAAGCAAGGTAGCGAGGATCTTGATGAGGGTTGTCTTGCCGGCGCCGTTCGGCCCGAGCAAGCCGAACAACTCTCCACGCTTGACCTCCAGGTTCACGTTGTGGAGCGCAACCAGTTCTCTGGGCTCACCTTTGCGCCTGGGGCCACGCAGCTTGTAAATCCGGCCCAGATCCTGGGTGAGAATGGCTGGTGTATCCTTCATTGCATACCTGCCCTTTTAGTTTCAGTAACAGTTCTTTCTGCGAGGTACCAGACTAAAATTATATCGCTGATTCGCCGGGAGGTAAAGAGGAGCCCTGACAGGACTTGCCACCAGTAATCTGCGGTGGTAAAATGCGTTAGCGTATAAAGAGCGTCTGTACCACCTGTTGCCACAACTCTCAGCATGGTGATCAAACGTAGAGCCTGAGCACGGCCCCGGTGCCGACTGACTGGATGAATGCACCAGGGTTCGCATCGGCAAAGGAGGGTTCGAGTCATGATACCAGAAACCATCAAATCCCCCGTGGCATTTCTGAAGTCGATGCTGGGGTATGTTCCCCCCGAGGTGGGGCTGAGTGAGTACGAGTCGTGGTGGGAGGCTGAGGGAAGGGCGATTTCTGATGCCATAGACCGGGCCGGCACCCCCTGGCTACGCATGTTTGACCGCTTCGGCGAACGGATCGATGAAGTTCTCTTCCCGCCCGAGTATTGGACAATGTTGCGGAAGGGTTATCGGGCCGGCGTTGTCTGGCGAGTGTTCGAAGAGGAATCGCTGCTTTCCTCCTATCTACTCGGTTACGTGACAGCTTTCTACGACCCTGGACTATATTGCCCGTATACCGTTTCGCTCTCGACAGCGGTACCCCTCGACAAGTATGGGAGTGAGGAGATCAGACAGCGCTTTCTACCATCGCTCCTCCGGCGAGACGGGAGTGTGTGGCAGGGGGCCACGTGGATGACCGAGGTGAAAGGGGGCTCGGATCTGGGCGCGGCTGTGGAAACTGTGGCCAGGCAGGCTGGCCGCCGCTGGCTCTTGACAGGCGACAAGTACTTCGCCAGCAACGTTGGGGCTGACCTGGCAGTCGTGGCTGCACGACCAGAAGGCGCTCCGCGGAACGTGCGCGGTCTGGCATTGTTCGTGGTGCCGAAGTATCGGGAGGACGGTAGCCGTAACTATTGGGTCCGCCGGCTCAAAGATAAGATCGCAACCCGTTCTGTACCCACTGGGGAGGTCGAGCTCAGGGACAGTGAGGGCTATTTGTTAGGTAAGCCCGAACATGGGATCTATTTGATTCTTGAAGTACTGAACCTTTCCCGGGTGGCCAACAGCGTAGCAAGCGTGGCGGTGGCCCAACGGGCCATGTCGGAGGCTTTGGGCTTCGCCCATCGACGTGAGGCCTTCGGCCGGCCAGTTGTGGAGCACCCTCTCCTGCGCTGGCAGTTCGATGAGAGGATGGCTCAACTCGAAGCAGCTTTTGCTCTGGCCTGGGAGGCCGTAAAACTGCTGGATCAGGTCTGGCGCGAAACCTATCGCTATTCGGATCGCTACCACCTGTTTCGGCTGGTAGCCCATCTGGCGAAATACTGGACAGCAGAATTGGCCGCCCAGATCTCCAAGTGGGCCATGGAAGTTCACGGTGGAATGGGAACCCTTCACGAGTTTGGGGTCGAGCGATGGCTTCGGGAAGCGATGATTCTGGCTATCTGGGAAGGGACACCTCATCGTCAGATCCTGGATGGCCTGGAGGCAATGGAGCGCAAGAGGGCACATCGGCTGTTGTTCGAGCATGTGGCGCCGGCCGCCGACCCCCAGGCTCTGGCAGAAATGGACGTGAGGGTGGAGGACCTCCTGGCTTTACCGGCCGAAGAGCGCGAGGCGAAGGCGGAGGAACTTTTCCGAGACCTGGCAGTCTTCGTAGCCGAGACACTGCAGGTGCAGCAAGGAGGGACATCGGGGGCCTAAAGGCCGATGACTGCGCGCCATCCGCCAACTTGCCACAGCCAGAGGGCAATCATGACC
>CAYYSH010000141.1:7249-7586 GCA_964474265.1 uncultured Anaerolineales bacterium | reverse complement strand
GATCGCTAGAGCCAACACGACAATGGCAATAATTGCGTTCCTTTTCATCTCTTCCTCCGGCTATGTCTCGCTGTCAGCAAGGCCCGGATGGGCCGGGAGTTTAATCGTGAATGTGGTGCCTTCACCCGGTCTGCTATCAACGGTAATGGTCCCGCCATGGATTTCCACAATCGATTTGGCAATTGCCAACCCCAACCCCGATTCTCCTTCTTGCCTCTGGCGTGCCTTGTCGCCGCGATAAAAGCGCTCAAAGACATGAGGCAGGTCCTCGGGGGCAATGCCGGCGCCGGTATCGCTCACCTGCAGAACCGCCGCCGGAGGGTGGAATGTGGCCGAT
>CAYYSH010000141.1:0-7239 GCA_964474265.1 uncultured Anaerolineales bacterium | reverse complement strand
GCTCTGCGCAGAGCGTGATTTCGCCACCGGCCGGCGTGTAGCGCAGCGCATTGCTCACCAAGTTGCTCAGCACCTGCGCCATCCGATCCGGATCGACTTCGATCTGGGGGAGGTCCGGCGCGGATTTCACCTGTAAAGTGATGCCTTTCTGCTGAGCCTGGGCCCCGTAGGCCGCCGCGGCGCGCTCCAGCAATGCCCGCGGGTCCGTGGCGCGCCGAGTCAGTGATAGCTCGCCGGCATCTGCCAGCGCCAGCGTCTGCAGGTCTTCGATCAAGCGCCCCAGGTGTTTCGCCTCCTCATGCATGATCTCAAAAGTCTCTGGCGTGGGGTGCAGCTTGCCGTCGCTCAGCGCCTCCGTGTAGCCCAGGATCACACTCAGGGGCGTCCGCAATTCGTGAGCGATGTCGGCCGTCATTTGCCGGCGCAACTGGTTCGAACGTGCCAGGTCGGCGCTCATCTGGTTGAATGACGCGGCCAGCTCGCCCAGCTCATCTTTTGTACGTACCGGCACCTGATGCCCCAAATCCCCTTGCGCCACCCGATGCGTGGCGGCGGTCAGTTCACGCACCGGCCGGGAGATGGTGCGTGCCAGCAGGATGCCCAGCAACAACGCGAGCACCGTCGCGCCTAGCGCACTGTAGACAGTCGCGCGGGTCACTCTGACCAGGAAATCCCATTCCGGCGAACCCGGCGGCGGGTGGGCTCTGGCGGCAAGGGCATCGAACAGCAGCCAGCCAACGGTTTCGCCGTCCACCTCGATGGGCACGCTCTGGCCGCTATCCAGCCGTGATACGTGCTCTCCCACCCGGTAACGCCATCCGCCGTATACCACCGTCCTATTGGCGTCAACCAGGGTCACCGGTACCCAGCCCGGCCGCCATCGACCTGGCCGGCGATTGGGGTCTCGGACCAGGACGGCCTCTATCCCGCTCCAACTTCCATTTTTCTGGTAATATGCAGCCAGCTCGGCGACAACGTCCGCCCGATAGCGATCAATGACGAATTGATCAAACTCTCGCTGTGTGCTCCGCCCCACGAACAGGGCGACGGACACAGCACCCATGACGCCAACCACGAGGAAGGCTAACGTGAGTTTAGCAGCGAGTGAGCGCATCGCAACCCCACAGCATTCTAACTAGTCTCCCGTAAACCGATAGCCAACCCCATAGATTGTCTCGATGTAGCGCGGGTGGCGAGGGTCGGGCTCAATTTTGGCACGCAGATTCCGAATGTGAACGTCGATAGTGCGTTCGTACCCTTCAAAGTCGGTGCCCTGGACCCGCTCAAGCAGTTCCAGGCGAGAAAACGCGCGGCCCGGCGATGACATGAGAACGGCCAGCAGATCAAACTCGGTGGGGGTTAAATCGACCTGCCGGCCTCCCACGGTGACGATCCGGCTCGTTCGATCCAGGGTGATGTCCGCCGCACGCAACACATCGGGGGCGGGGGATGGGCTGCCGGCCCGGCGCAGCACCGCCCGCACCCGTGCTGTCAGTTCGCGCATGCTAAACGGCTTCGTGACGTAGTCATCGGCCCCCAATTCCAGCCCCAACACCCGATCATTTTCTTCTACTTTGGCGGTCAGCATAATCACAGGGGTCTCCCGCTCTTTGCTGTACACTCGCATGAACTCGTAGCCGTCCATTTCCGGCATCATCAAATCGAGAATGATGAGATCTGGCTTTTCATAACGTGCTGTGAAGAGTGCCTCTTTCCCGTTGGAGGCCGTCACCACCCGGAATCCTTCCTGGGTCAGGTACTGCTTTACCAATGTGCGTAATTGCTTTTCGTCGTCTACCACCAGAATCGTCTTCGCCATGGTGTCCTCTTTTTTTCCCTGTCTCGGTTCTGTAAGCTAAAATATACCTTTGTTTAGTTTCACCGGCAAAAGCAAGGTAGACGCCCCTGGCATGACATCAGGGAGGAGAAGCCGGCTACAGCTTCTCCTCCCCTTTCAGCACCAGAAGGTGCGCGACTAGGCGGGATTGCCTGTCACTGGTGCGCCTGGAGCTTCCGGGACGCTCCACCGCATGCCACCGCCACCGAACCTTCGGCCAAAGCCGTGCCGGAAGCCATGGCCGAAACCGAAGAAGCCACGGCCACCCCAGTAGCCGTTGTCGAGGCCTTCCAGCAGCCAATCGGCCTGGTCACGGCTGATGATCCCGTCCTGGACCGCCTGCTCGATGGCGTCTCGGATGGCCTGCTGGCAGGCAGCGTCCACAGCATCTCGTACGTCCTGCAGGTCAACGCCGGCCTCGTCTGCCAGATCCGCCAGGGTCTTGCCACCCCAGAGCTGCGTAGACAGCTCATCGGCGGTCATCCCGAGGGCCTCCGCGGCGGCCTCCAGGCCGGCCTGCCCGCACAGGCCACCACAGCCGGCGCCCCGGCCCCAGCCGTGAAACCCGAATGCCTTGGGAGCCGGCGTGGGGGTTGTGTCCTGGGCCAGGGCGGTGCCGGCCATTGTCGCCACCAACACGCCGACCACCAGCAGCCCCACAACGCCGATCTTGTATTTCCTACTCATTCCACTTACCTCCTTCTACTGGTTACCTGGGTTGACCGAGATGTCGGTCTAACCACTCACATCTGGCCCCAAGTATAACAGAAAATTGTTTAGAAATTATGAAGAAGTGATGAGGAGGATATTTAGATTGCGATGCCGGCGGACAGGTGTGCGGAGTGTTTCAACTTGCGGCAGCAGTCAGGGACAGGGTTGCCAGTCACTCCCCAGAATCACCCGAATGTCGATCCGGTCATCGGGCTCCGGGGAATGGACGACTGCTTCTGGGGGCAGGTGCAGCACATCCTGCAGGAGCTGAATGGTGCGGGGTTTGTCGTTGTAGACGAGGATGATTGATTTTGGTAGATGGCTGGTTTGCGCCGTGCCGATTACCTCGAGGCCGGCACGCGTGAGCTGTTTGGCGGCCAGGTCGGCCAGTCCCTCAGTTCTGGTGCCATTGTGAACCTCGATCCGGGCGTGTTCGGCTTCGAGACGGATGTCCTCCTCCGGTGGGTTGAGAAACTCGGCCACCGCCTGCGGCAAGGTTTCATGATTGGGGAGGAGCACCTTAGCACCGCCGGCAGTGACAAAGTTCTCCGTCGTTCGCCAGTCGATGAAGCGACTCTTGATTCGGTCTTGCTGAATCTGGAGCCCGACCGACGCCAGTTGAATCATCTCGGGCAGCGTCAGGTCCGTCTGAACAGCACTATTCAGAGATTCCCACAGGCGCGGCAGTTTCAGAAGAAGCTCCCAGTTGAGATGCTGCTCTGCCAGGCTACGCAGCAGTTTCTGTTGTCGCCGGGCGCGGTCGAAGTCAGTGCCTCCGTGGCGAGATCGAGCGTATCGCAGTGCTGTTAACCCGTCCAGATGGTGGATTCCGACATCCAGATTGAGGGGCGCCAGCCCTTCCTCCCCCGTCAGCGGCTCGTCCAGGAACGCATCATGCACCGGGCACTCGACATCAATAGTCACTCCGCCAAGCGCATCAATGATTTGGATGAACCCCTCAAGGCTGATGCGTGCATAGCGGTGGATAGGCAGGCCCAGGTTCGTCTCAATGGTCCGCTTCAGGAGGCCCGGGCCACCGCCCTCTGCCTGTTTCCACTCCCCGATGAAATCCACTGTGTTGATCCGACCGACACCGAACCCTGGTATCTGAATCCACAGATCGCGAGGAATGGACAGCATGCCTACCGACTTGGCCTTCGCGTTTATGGACACGACGATGATGGTATCGGTTCGCCAATCACCCCACTCGGGGCGCTGATCGGTTCCTAACAGGACAATGTTCATCACTCCATCGGGCACCTCAACCGCAGGGGGGTCGGCGGCGGCGCTCGCCGGCACCTGGGAGGCTGGCAAGGCGGCATCCTCACCACGGACATCTGCCGACATTGTAACTTCGTTCACAGCCGGCACGACTCGCAGGTCAGGTGGAGCCGGCGCGAAGGGGATCGATACGAGCGGGCGAAATGTATGATCAGTTGAAGGGGTCGGGCGCGGGGTTGGAATGACGAAGATCCCGCGAGGGCCTGGCGATGCCGATGGGTATTCCGCAAACGCGGTCCCAGATCCAATCATCCATATCAGCCATGCTAAGCCGAGAATAGCGCCGATAAAGGATTTCAACCAGGGTCTGGAGTGGTCAGATGGGTGCATAGATAATCACTTTCCGACGCAGAATTGACTGAAGATGGCGTCTAACAGGTCCTCACTGGCAGTTTCACCCGTGATTTCGCCCAGCGCGTTGACGGCTGCTGTCACATCAATAGAGACAAAATCTGCCGGCACTCCTCGGGCATATGCCTCCAGGGCGCTTTGAACGTGTGTTGCTGCCTGCGTCAGCAGCGCCTTGTGCCTCGGGTTGCTCACCATTGGACGATGGCCGGCAATCGCACGGCCGGTAAGAACTGTATCGACCAGAGCCTCTTCCAGGGCTTCAAGGCCGGCCCCTGTCAGTGCCGAGACATGTACACATGGAGCGCCAGCCAGCAGTGTGTGAAACGCCATCACGGGAGGCTTCAGGTCAATCTTATTGACGACGAGAATAGCCGGGCGGTTTCCTATCAAGGCCGCAATTTCGCGATCCTCGGTGTGCAGAGGTTGACTGGCATCTACCACCAGCAAGGCTACATCTGCCTGCTCCAGTGCCTGCCGGCTGCGGATGACCCCCAGTCGCTCAACCTGATCCTCTGTGTCCGCAATGCCGGCGGTGTCCACCAGCACAAGTGGCACCCCCCGCAGGTTGATGGTCTCTTCCAGTGTATCGCGTGTGGTACCCGGAACTTCTGTGACGATGGCACGTTCTACTCGAAGCAGGGCGTTGAGCAGGCTGGACTTGCCCACGTTGGGCCGGCCGACGATAGCTGCTCGTACGCCCTGGCGGTAGATGATGCCCCGCTCGGCATCCTGCAACAAGCGCCCAAGTTCGTTGAGTACGCCCTCAAGTGGTTGGGCAATATCCTGCGGCGGGACTTCCTCATCGGTGAAGTCGATACTTGCCTCCAGATACGCCAGAATGTCCAGGAGTTGCCGGCGCACCCGCCGCACCGCGTCGGATAGCCGGCCGCTGAGCTGGGCCATGGCAATACGGTGGCCGGCCTCGGTCCGCGCCTGGATTAAGTCAAGGACGGCTTCGGCCTGGGCCAGGTCCAGCCGGCCATTGACAAAGGCTCGCAGGGTGAACTCACCTGGCTCGGCCTGCCGTGCGCCATGGCGCAGCACCAGGTTTAGGATCCGCTGAAGGGATATGGGGCTACCGTGCCCCTGAATCTCGGCTACATCCTGCCGGGTGTAGGTGTGGGGTGCCGGGATGTAAAACGCCAGCGCCTCATCCACCACCTCACCGGTGTCAGGATCAACAACCTGACCAAACGTGATCCGGCGTGCGACCCAATCGCGGTCTTGGGCCGGCTGGAAGACCTGCTGCAGGATAGCCAGGGCCTCAGGGCCGCTCAGGCGCACGATGCCGATCCCGCCCTGACCGGGCGGCGTCCCGATGGCGGCGATTGTGTCGTCAAGTGAATACATCTTTTCAGAACTCTGGCCGGGTCGGATAAATGATAAGGGTGTATTCAAAGCCGGTTGTAGGAGCGACCCTCGCGGTCGCCCTAGGCGGGTGCAAGACCCGCCCGTACCGACCCATTTTGAACGCACTCAAATGATAATGCACGTTGCCGGCAGGTGTAAACTACGACATGTGGTATCGGATTGGCCACGATCTCACAAGATACAGCAGGCAAAGAACGCCAACTTGTGCAAGCCGTGGGCAATTGTATCAGGTTAACAGACGATGTCAAAACCCTGGCTTGCTGAAACTGCCGGCCAGACTTATAATTCGATGCTCGAGCGTAGACTCGCCAGGATGCAACGGCCGTTAAGGCTTGTAATGACGCTTTCGTTTGACCCGCCCCACTGGGAGATGGATTACATATGCGACATATCGCGCTTTTGGTAGGCTTGATCTTCCTTCTTACGGCAACATTGACGGCCTGTGGTGGCTCGACTCAGCCGGCACAACCACCGACGCCACTGCCCCAGGCGACAGCGCCGCCACCGACCGCACCGCCGCCCCCCACTGCGACGCCTGAGCCTAGCCCAACGCCATTATCACTCTCAGATGTGGCAAGCAAGTTCCGTACTTTTGTCAACGAAGCCCATCAGTATGCGATCCAGGTACCGATGGAGTGGGAGATTACGCCCCGAGGTGCTCGCCACGCGGATAGAATTGAGGTCACTGCCCCAGGCCCCAGCGAGATTCGCGGCCCCAACATTGTGCCCCCCCTGACATTTGCCATCTCGGCCTTACCAGCCGATGCCGGCTACCGCTCCTTCGACGATGTTGAAGCCAATCGACACGTGGGCGATGAAATTGTTGACAGGGTAGATCTGGAGGTCGCCGGCTTGCCGGCACGGCGCGTACACTCCATCGACGAGGTATTTGGGGACGCGCGTCACTACATCATCCGGCGAGATGATCAGTTCTTCATTGTGGATGTGTACGGCTATGATCAGGCTCCCATTGACCCGATCCTGAACACGTTTGGGCCACCACCGGCCTTAAGGTCGGAAAGTGTCACGGGGCAGATACAGGAACTCGACTCGGGAGCGCGCACGATGACCGTGTCCGCAGACACAGGCTCCGCACAGCGGGTAGTGTGGTTCACCGATACGGAGATTTTACCCCAGGGCCGGCTGGAGGGGCACATTGATGCAGGCGATCACGTCACGGTGGCCGGCATTGTCGCGGAGGATGGGACACTTCAGGCCACTGAGATCACGTTGCTAGTGCCCGAACACGACGGCAGCAAAGCCGTGCTGGAGTTTCAGCGACAGGATGGTAGCGCGGGGATTCAGGAAAGCCTCGTCATTTTCGCGGACGGCACAGCTCGCCTGCAGGTCGATGGTGAAGAGCCTGTCGATAAAGGTCTCGCGGAAGATCAGTGGAAGACGGTGAAGAACTTCGTTGCTGTTTTTAAGCCCTTTGCATGGCACCAGGAGGACAATCCAGGCGGACCAGACAATCTGGTGACGGATCTCGACTTCTATGGGGCCGGCAAGTTCGAAGCGGCCTTCGACAATCAAGAAGAAGTCGTTGACGCAATCCAGAAAATCTTCGCGCAGTTGTCAGAATAGCGGAATCTGGGCCTCAGCGCGTTCGATAATGGGGTCAAGGCCCACAATCTTCTTGAGTTCCTGCCGATCTACCTCCGGCTTCTCTGCCAGGGCCAGAAGATGTC
>CAYYSH010000140.1:5901-7645 GCA_964474265.1 uncultured Anaerolineales bacterium | reverse complement strand
TCTTCGATCTTAAGGTTAACGGTTTCCACCAGCCGGACGTCAGCCGGCACGTAGTTCCCGGTTTCGAGCACTACGATGTCACCTGGCACGACCTCGCGCGACGGAATCGTCTTGATACGCCCGTCACGGACAACGCGCGCGTCTGGCGCCGCCATTTTCTGCAGCGCTCGCAGCGCATTTTCGGCTCGTCGCTCCTGGATCAGCCCCATCACCGCGTTCAGGATGACGATGGCGATGATGGCGATGGTGTCTGTGTAGCCCTCCGACTGATAGTAGCCCACCAGGGCGGATATGCCGGCGGCGACGATGAGCATCCACACAACAAAATCATCGAACTGGGCCCACAACATCGCCAGCAAACCAGGCCGAGGTGCCTCTCTGAGCTCGTTCGCACCATACCGATCGAATCGGGCCTGGGCTACGTCAGTAGGCAAGCCATGCTCGATATCGGTCTCCAACAGGGCAATGACCTGGTCAATGGGCCGCGCATGTGCGTCTTCGAGAGTCATAGGCTTCCCAGCCACGTGAAACGCAATTTATCTCCGCCCTTTCAAAAACTGGTTGTTATTGATTATAGCATAGCGCTGGCACAGGGGCGAATATCTGCCCTAAACTATAAAGAGCCGCCGCGGGTCGTCGAAACGACCGGCGGCGGCCCTCGAATTCGCGTGTCGTGGAGTTCAGTGGCCGGCCCCGGTCAATCAACCGGCAGCCGGCGCAGCCGTGATTAGGCTCTCATCTCTGTATTTGTCACCCACGTCGATCAACATCACCGGGATACCATCGACGATCGGGTATTGCCGACCACAGGTGTGGCACACCAGCCACTTGCCATCGACGTACTCTAGCTCCTGCTTGTCGTCCGGGCATACGAGAATGTCGAGCAAGTCCTGGCTTACCTCGCCACCCAGCTTGCTCTCATCGATCTCGTATCCCGTGTCTGTGGCAGTCACGGCGACTTCTTCTTCAGTGACTGTGCTGGCCGGCAGCCGGCCGTTTTTCTGGCCTTTTAGACGCTGATACAACACGTAGCCCATTGCACCGACAGCGGCCAGTTTCATGGCACGCTTGATCTTCTTCATCATCCTGTTATCCTCCCTGCTGAGCATTCCCCTTCAGCCATCTATATGTTCGCCAGGGTCGCATCCTGGCTATCCCTTATCCTGGTATCCTTGCTCCATCCGCGCCCATGCTTCAAGCGCACTGCGAGCATGACTAAAGGCAATGGTTTCCGGCAACTCGTCGGGCCCAAACCAGCCTATCTCAACGGCATCAGTTCGCGGTTCAGGCACTCCCTCGACTACCTCGGCTCGATAGTAGATATTGAGTGTGTACTCAGGTGACTCCTCACCGTAGGTGTCCACGAAGATGCCCACAAGGTCCGTCAATTGAACGAGAAGCCCTGTCTCTTCACGAACCTCACGGACAGCTCCAGCTTCCGGGTGCTCGCCTGGAGCCAGAAATCCGCCAGGAATGTCCCAATACCCCTTATACGGTTCAATGCCACGACGAATGAGCATCACCTTGCCATCGCGCACGACAAAGGCGCCGGCGCACGGCTTGGCATTGTGATAATATGTGTCCCCACAGGCCAGGCAGACCTGCCTCACACCATCTTCGTCAGGTGGATCGAGGAGCGCGCCACATGTGGGGCAGAAGCGATACGGAAATGCCATAAGTGCCATCATTATAACACTTATGCCGGCAATCCGTCAATGTGCGTACCGCCAGTGCAGCCAGTGCT
>CAYYSH010000140.1:0-5801 GCA_964474265.1 uncultured Anaerolineales bacterium | reverse complement strand
CGGTCTCGACCGCCACGATGACCATGCCCACGCCCTCGGCCGCCGCGATCACGACCACCTCGCCCCCGACCTGGACGTTCACGCTTGGGGCGTGCCTCATCAACCGTGAGTTCTCGCCCATCTAACATCTGGCCATTGAATCGAGTGATCGCATCTTGCGCTTCGGCCTCCGTGCTCATCTCAACGAAGCCGAAGCCCTTCGAGCGTCCTGTTCCGCGATCAGTGATGATCGCAACCGATTCGACAGTACCAGCCTGCTCGAACAATTCGCGCAGTTGACCCTCGTGCGTATCGTAGGACAGGTTTCCTACGTACAGTTTCTTACCCATGCTGCCCTCCTCTGCCTGGGTTCCTGGGATCGCTGGTGGTGTCTGCGGCTATCCCCAGATCCAGCGCATCCACATGTTGACTAACCTTCTGGTCGGCTGAGGGACAGCCTCGGTCCCTGCGGGGTGTCTACAAGATCGAGGACGACACCATCGAGGGCATCGAAGGTGTCTACATCGAGCAGCAACACAGTCTCGCCTCCGGACTGGACCTCGTGGTCATCCGCAGCCGGCTCGTCCCACATCAACCCGGGTCGCCCTTCTTGATCAAACCCAATTCGTAATGTATGTCCCTCTGGCCGGTCATCAGCATCGGCGAGGATGCTTCTTAAAGCCTCTGCGGCCTTATCTGTTACAGTAAACATGGTGTGTCTTGTCTCCTTTCGGTCTTAACAGAAACCGCCAGGAGCCACCATAAGCTCCTGGCGGTTCGACGGAATTGGCTATTTCTCCTGAACTTATGTTGCCAACAACAGCAACCATACCACAGGCAAGAAGTAATGTCAAATGGGGAGTGCTCATCCGGGCTCGTGGAGCGAATGCCCGAAGGCTGTTCCCCCACAAGCCAAATCCACCGAGACAATGTGCGAATGAGACAGCATGCGGGTAGCCTCCAGACCCGACTTATGGAAGATACAAAAGTGACATTTGCATTTGGTGTCGATTTGTTATAGACTAATAGCGTATACTTGAAGCGGAAGGAGAGTGCACTCATGGCCGGCTGGAGCTACTGTCCATACGAACGCAACTTCTACTGCAAGCGCATCAGGCGCGATTGCGACCCGGGCGTGCCGGGGTGCATCCTCTATGGACGGATCGAGCGCGACGATCTGGATTATAGGCCGCCCGTGCCGCCACGACGCCGGCCAACCGACGCGGATCCGGAAAGCGACGACACCCGTCGCGCATAACATCCGAGTAAGCTGCCCCGTTAGCTACAGTAGTCACGGAGTACACTTGTATAGCCTGCCCCACCTGCCCTTCTCCGGGAGTAACAACACCTGCCCCATTGCGTCAAACCGTAACAGAGAGTCGAGCATTTGAGAGCCTACACCCCCCTTAGGCCAAGGTAGGTTCTCCCAACCGTTGAATTCAGCGGTAGAGAGGATCGAGAACATGACTCAGAGAACACGGGAGTCGTCCCAGGCGCGCCGCGCTGAAAAACGCAGGCTGTCCAGATGGCTGCTAAAGAGGAAATCACACGATCAAGAAGCGATAGACCGGTTAGACAGCATTTGGGAACAGCTTGATGCGGACGGGACAGAGCTAGACGAAGCCAAAAATGGCCGGCCAAAGACCAAGAAGTGGGTTCTCCTACACTAGGATTTGCCGGCGGCACAATCACTTACAATACTTAACAAGCGCCATGCCAACAAAAAAGCAGGCACCGATCGGTGCCTGCTTTTTTGTTGACTTCACTTTCGGTTAGCTAAAGCCTGACCACATCCACTGCTTGCGGCCCCTTTGGATTCGCTTCCACGCTGAATTCGACGCGATCGCCTTCATTCAGGTTCCGGAATCCATGGCCTCGAATCTCAGAGTAGTGAACGAAGACATCTTCGCCACCCTCGCGCGCGATGAAGCCATAGCCTTTACTTCCATTGAACCACTTCACGGTTCCGGTTATACGCTCGGTCATTGGTGAGTTCGTCCCTCCTTTCATGTAGAATCTTGTAGCAGGACGAGCTCATCCATGCTTCGAGCCACGAAAAAAACCGCCTCGGCCGAAGTAGCCTTGGCGGTCGAACGTACGCGCTCGGAACAAAAGTTACTGCGTCCTACAATGTATAGCATACCATATTCTCCCATCTTTGTCAAATCAATCTCTCACCCGCACATGGCGACCTCATGAACACCGTAGCCCGATCGATGTCCAGGTCCATTTGGAAAGGTTTCCAGCATATGTTAAAATTGAGCGCGTTCGGCACGGCTGGCCGGCTTCTGGTCGAAGACGACCACACCCTTCCGCACAAGATCACATATAAAGGTCCGGTTCGACCGTAAACTCTTGATGTATATCTATTCAAGGAGTCCAAAACATGCCACCAGACGGTGCAGAGCAGGTATCTGTACAATCAGCTTCGTTCCTCGACTCGCTTCAGCGAGCCTGGTCAAGCATAGAGGTCCAGGGTACAGCCTTTCTCATGGTGATCTCCATCGGGGTAGGGCTAATCACAGGCCTCGTGGCTGTATTATTCATTAAAGCCATCGGATGGATAACCTACATCTCTTTCGACACCGGTCTCCCTCAATTCCTGGCACCACTGGGATCGAGATGGGTGCTGCTGGTCCCTGTCATCGGTAGCCTTATCAGCGGGCCGATGATCGCTTACTGGGCTATGGAGGCCAAGGGGCATGGCGTACCGGAGGTCATGCAGGCCATCATCACAGA
Source organism: uncultured Anaerolineales bacterium (assembly GCA_964474265.1). Lineage (GTDB taxonomy): Bacteria > Chloroflexota > Anaerolineae > Epilineales > JAANWY01 > CAYYSH01. Next base: position 3,083 of record CAYYSH010000140.1, on the reverse strand, counting down.
AGGTGGACGCATACGCCCACGGGTGGCGGTGGTCAAATCATTGGCGTCCTCGGTGTGTATCGGCACCGGAGGCTCCGCCGGCCGCGAGGGACCCATCGTACAGGTTGGAGCAGCGTTGGGCTCCACTTTTGCCCAGGTCATCGGGTTAGGAAGAGAGCGAACTATAACGCTGGTGGCCTGCGGTGCGGCCGCCGGCATCGCGGCCACCTTCAACGCCCCCATTGCCGGCGTCATCTTCGCCATGGAGGTGATCGTGGGAGAATTCACCACCCACTACTTCGGCATGGTGGTTGTCTCGGCTGTGGCTGCCAGCATTGTCAGCCGGCACTTTCTAGGAGCCAACCCCGCATTTGAAGTGCCAACCTACACCCTGGTCAGTCCCTGGGAATTGATTCCCTACGCGATACTCGGCGTCCTGGCAGCGCTGATCGGGTGGTCTTTCGTCACCGTGCTGTACTTTCTAGAAGACCGCTTCGATCCCTGGTCTTTTCCCGATGCGCTCAAGCCGGCCATTGGTGCGATCCCCGTGGGAATCATCGCGTTGCGCTATCCCCAGGCCCTTGGTACAGGTCTCCCTGCCATTGAGCAGGCTCTGAAAGGGGCTCTTCCCTGGACATTGCTCCTGGTATTGATCTTCGCCAAACTGATAGCCACTTCTTTCACCCTTGGCTCAGGCAACTCGGGGGGAATTTTCTCGCCCTCCCTGTTTATGGGGGCTATGTTAGGCGGCACTTTCGGCCACTGGACCCACACCTTGTTCCCGACCATCACCGCCGACACCGGAGCATATGCCCTCGTGGGGATGGCCAGCGTGTTCGCAGCCGCCGCCCACGCTCCCCTGACGGCCGTCCTGATCGTGTTTGAGATGTCTGGCGATTACCGGATGATCCTGCCCCTAATGATCACAGTCGGCCTGAGCACCCTCTTGTCACAATTCATGCGTGGGTACTCTATATACACCTGGAAGCTGGTCAAGCGCGGCATCCCCCTGGAGCGCGATCGGGATGTGGATGTCATGCAAGGAGTGACGGTGGGGGAGGTAATGACGCAGCAGCCAGAGGTCCTGTACGCCGACATGAGCCTGGAGGAGATGGCCGATGTGATCACTCACAGCCGGCTGAATGGGTTCCCGGTGCTCGATCGCGACGGGCGTTTCGTGGGTGTGGCGACTATCCAAGACCTGGAGCGAGCCACCGCAGAAGGGCCAATTGATGGGCGAACGGTAGCCGAAATCATGCAGCGCAATGTACTGACGGTCCACCCCGACGATCCCCTGTCCAAGGCGCTGCGCTGCATGAGCGATAGAGACATTGGCCGGCTGCCGGTAGTAGATCCACAAGACCCCACGCGATTGGTGGGCTTCCTACGGCGGCGCGACGTGATCCGCGCCTACCGCCACGCGATCCTGCACAAGCTGGAAAACCAGCACCGGGACGAAAGCCTGCGCCTGGGGCATCTCACCAACACCGAGATCATTGAAATTCCCCTCTCCCCGGGCATGCCGGCCGTTGGCCGGCGCATCCAGGATTTGCATCTCCCATCACAGGCGCTCATCACCTCAATTCGACGCGACGACAGAATCATCATTGCCCATGGCGAAACATTGCTCCAGCCAGGAGACACCGTGGTCGCTCTCGTGCAACACGGTGCAGAAGATGGGCTACGGAAAGCGTTGACAGGGGAGGGGTGAGCGATGTTTCAGCGAATTCTCGTTCCCGTTGATGGCTCAACAGCCAGTCTCCAGGCACTGGATCAGGCTGTGAAAATCGCCAGGCATGAGCAAACTGTCATTGGCGTACTCTACGTCATCGATGCCCGGGTGCTGGGCGAGGCCCGAGTATATCTCCCCATGTACGATGACGTGCGAGTGAGCGACGACATCGTCTCGCCCGAAAAAGCAATGTTGACTTACCAGGCATGGGCGCAGCAGGTGACCACACTGGCTCGAAATCGCGGGACTGCTGCCGGCGTGGACATCGAGACAGAGATCGTAACGGGCATACCCTACCAGGAAATCGCTTCACGCAGCTCCGGGTTCGATCTCCTGGTTCTGGGAATCTGGGAAACGTCTCGTGACTATCCCGGCCCATTTCTGGCCGGCAACACCTGGCAACACGTCATGCTGAACACGCACTTACCGACACTCTGCGTGCGAGAAGAAGCCAGGGACCTGCGGAAAGTTTTAGTCGCATATGACGATAGCCGTGAGGCCCGAGATGCACTACAACTCACAGCAACATGGGCCCGTGCTCAGGAAATGACGCTGATTGTGCTCACCATACAAGAGGATGGTGACCGGGCACAGAAGCTACTTCGCAAAGCTCATGAGCGGGTTCGACCAATAAGCCCCAGGCTCATCGCGCGCGACGGCAATCCGGCGGACGCCATTCTGGCCACCGCGGCGGAACATGAGTGCGACCTGATTGCGCTGGGTGTACCGTCAGGCCGGCGATTCCGGATATCCGCCGGGGACGGCCTCGTCTCTACCCTGTTGCGTACCAGCAATCTGCCAGTTCTCCTTAGCCACTGATTAGCCACTGAGTGTCGCAGCTCAACCGGGTCAGGCTCAAAGCCCGAGGGTGGCTATCTCCCCTCTCCCTCAACTGGTCACTGCCGTGACCATGCCGGGCTGAAAGCGCCCGCCGGCATGTCCGTGATTGCCGTTTGCCCACTCCCATCGGGGTTCATGGCATACACCTGGGGCCGGCCCGTCCGATTCGAAACGAAGGAAATGAATCGATTCGGTGCCCATGCCAGACCATATCCCTCGAACTCCTGCTTGTAGACCGCGTTCGCTGTGACCATGTGGGGATTGCCCCCATCGGCGTCCATCACCCAGATTTCGTTCTCAACGCCAGTCCACACGCCAAATGCAATCTGCCGGCCATCCGGCGACCACACCGGCCGGAAGTTGTCGTAGTCGTTGTGTGTGAGACGGGTCTGGTTGCCCCCGTCGGGGTTCATCACCCACACCTGCCACCGCCCGGAGCGGTTGGAGATGAAGGCGATGCGGTCGCCGGATGGCGACCACGACGGGTGTCGGTCCTGCCACGGGTTATTGCTGATCCGCCGCAGACCACTGC
>CAYYSH010000139.1:0-7646 GCA_964474265.1 uncultured Anaerolineales bacterium | reverse complement strand
GGGGGACAACCGGGGGATGAACATCTGTTCTTTAGACGAACCCATTATAACACAAGTTCTGCTCCATGTCAACACTGTGACCCTCGAATCACTCAGCTAGAAGCTTAAAATTCTGAAGTGCACGGGGCTGCCCGAGTTGTCAGACGCGTACGCCGGCTGATTGACTTCGTGCGCTTCTCCACCCGCAATCGCGATGTTGCAAGTCCGGTGCGCGGTGGCTACTGGGGTGCAAGGAGCGAGCTATGTTACGTGTTATCGGCGTTTTCCTGCTCTCTGGGTTCATTCTTTATGGTGTGGTCGCGGAGTTCATTGAGTGGGTGACGCAGCCTGAGGAGCCGAATAAACCGGCTAATCTTGAGGCAACGTTCGGGCGCATCGTACTCCGTTGGCTAGTTCGTGGCCTCCTCGTGTTATTACTCTCGGTTCTCATCTATGCGGCAGCAGTGACATATGGTCAGCAAGGGTGGCGGGCTGAAGGCCGCGTGTTCGACCTGCTCTGCAGTGCTTTCCCCCGCTTTTGCCGGGCAATTGGGCTGAGGTAGGTTCGGGGATGAGACCACGGCGGGTGTTTGTTCTGCTTGCGGTGGTGGCCCTGGCTATGCTTCTACTAACCTGGCAAGATGACAACAACCAGGGGATTCCCAGGTTCCTACGCCGTGAGCCAACGGCGGTGCCTAGTGCATGTAGCAACTTCGACTTTGAACATTTGCTGCGGCGCGAACTTTCACTTCTCGATGTGCAGCCGGTGGATTTAGACGAGGACGGGATTGACGAATGCGTGATTCTTTACTATCGGCCGTCTGAACGCCTGATTCTCGGTGGACATCCGGTATACGGGCTGGTCTATCACTTGTACGTCGATGGTGCCCCTGGCCCTGAGCCGAATAGAGTGTCACTTACTGATGTACATCGGTATGAGTTGCGAACTGATCACGGCCGGCGGGTTCAGCTAGGCTTGGCCACAACGGACTCCGTGAACGTCACCCCTGTTGCAATGGATGCGGATACTGATGGTGCGCTAGAACTGGTTTTCCTGAGCCACAATTCACAGGGGGGACTCAATGGCGTGTCAGTCTTCCGATGGGGTGGGGAGAAGTTCGGGTATCAACTCATAGGCTACGCATATGGGGACTGGCTCGAAACGAGACCGGACCCGGTAGAGAGTTACCTTGATGAGGTGGTGGTCTGTGACTTCGCTCATCCCGCAGATGCCAACTCCCCGAACCAGGCGACAGGGTACGTTTTTACCTGGCAGCATGGTCAGTTGGTGTTTGATCCGCGCCATCCCAAGGTAACCTGCCCAGAGTAGGGGGGACTCGGGCATAGACGCTTGCTCCGTAGCAAGCCGGCAATCCGTACTACGGGCTCACGGGTTGGCTGTGGTGTAGGCACTCACACCCGGTCTTGCTGCATAGCACCTGGGTACGGCTGAATGAATCGAAACAGTCAGGAAGGAGAAGACAAATGGTGAACAAGCGTAGGGTTGTTATCACGTCGGGAGTAATCGCCATGCTTCTAGCTCTCGCCTGGGCGGCTGCCGGCCCGGTCCGTGCTACCCTTGGCAACACGGGCGTGCCTGTGCGCTGCTCAGAGGCACCTGGTACCTCCATTCAGCCGGCGGAGTCCCGCTTCCTCACCTGTGTAGCCGCCGATGGTACGCCGTTTGTCGATGGTCAGCGTGTGCCCAATGGGCGATACCTGCTGGTCACTGACATCATGGTGATTCCAGATGGCGGCACTGACGTGAACGCGTTGACCGACGTCACCCTGTACGACGCCTACGGCACGAGCGGCCGGGCTTACTCACTTCGGCTGCGCGGCACGACCACGGCCGCCTACGGCCAGCATTTCACCACACCGTACATGGTATTGCCAGCCGGCCATCGCCTGGAAGCCAGCACTGCCTGGTTCGCTGAAAAATGGGTATTTGTGCGGGTGTCCGGCCTGCTGGTCACGAATGTCAACTACCTCCCGCTGGTGAGTAACCGGTAGCTCATTACCGAGGACCGGTGCGCCAGCACGCTTGCTCCTGACTCCTGGGCGCAAGCAATAGCCTCACCTGCGATGCCATCGCGTGCCAGTGAAGCCCTGCATATTGCCCTTTTTCGAGCGCGTAACCACTACATATAGTAGCTGTCATGATTTGCCAAACTCAGGTATGATATAGATAATTAATGCTCGGGTGACAGCATTCTGGGGGAGGGGCAACTGATGCGAACGCCAGGTTGGCTCATGGTGGGTATGGTGGCCTTGGGGATGTTGCTGCTCGGCTGCGCCGGCCCATCGCGGGTGAGGCTTGACGAAAGTGCCAATGGCACGTCAGTGAGCCTGCGCGCCGGCCAGACCCTGATTATCGCCCTCAAGTCTAATCCAACCACCGGCTACGATTGGCAGGTGGACCAGGTGGACGAAACGGTTGTGCGGGTGGTGAAGCAGGACTTCCAGCCGGCATCGGACCCGGAGCGACTGGGCGCACCCGGCCAGACGGTGGTCCAGTTTCAGGCTGTATCAGCCGGGATGACCGATTTGCACCTGATCTATGTGCGCCCATGGGAGCAAGATGTCGAACCACAGGACACCTTCCAGGTCCATATCACCGTCCAGGGAGATTGAGTGATGGGCAACCTCGGCAACATCATACGTGACCTGCTCTTGATCGACCTGATCACTCAGCTCATCAGCGGGGTGTTGCGTCTTATTGTGGTTGTGATCGTCGTGATCGTGATCGTGGCCGTGCTGGGAGGGCGATGCTTCGGCCCTGTATGCATTCCGGACATTGTCGATCTTCAGAATCTCTTCGGCTTCCTCCAGGCTGCTGGCCAGGGGCCAGAAGGGGAACCGGAGTGCCCGCAGTTCCAGGATGCCTTTCCTCAACTCTTGCCCGATGTCTGGACGCTCAAACATGTCCAGAGCATCAACATTGATAACGACGATGAGCAAGAATGCCTGGCGATGTATCAGTACAACGCCGGCAGCGGTGCCTATGGTGGGCCGTATGGCGGCGTGGTCTATGATCCACAGGTGGATCGAGACCCCAGAAACATGGAGACGCCGGTGCCATACAGGCCGGCGACGTATGTGCCCTACCACCTCTTGCCACGTGAGGACGGGAAAGGTTTCCTCAGCGAACGCGCCCCAGATTGGTCAAAGATGATCGAAGTTTATGATGCCAACAACGATGGCAAGCAGGAACTGGTGATCTGGGGATATTCAGGTTACGGCTTTCACACCTACCTCTCCATCTTCCAGTGGCAGAACAAGCACGATGGCTATCGTCTGCTGACCAGCCCCGTGGCTGGTGAGACTGTTGGCGGCCCCATCTGGGGGGATGCCGGCGTGGTTGCTGAGCGCGAGGAGCTGACAGACGAGGAAGGAAACGTAACCCAGGGCTCGATCAAGAAGGTCACCGTGAAGACACGCCCGGCCCAGCCGTTCTGGTACTTCCGCAGCCAACTCTGCTATGCCAACATCTATCAGTGGGACAAGACCAAGACCTATCTCACGCAGGAAGACTATTACCTCACCTTCTGTTTTGGCCGGCCCGCAGGTGCGAATTCCCGCCAGAATGATTACTTCCTCTGGTACCCCGAAGAGGCGCTACTCGCCTGGTATGAGGATGGAGAAGTCCGAGAAATCAGCATCCCCTCCCACCCGGTTGGTGACACCCTGGAAGCGACGGTGACACTGCGCCAGGGAAGCCAGCAACGTTGGCTGGCTTCCTGGAAATTGCGCGAGAGTTCAGACGGCAAAGTTGCCAACATGACGTTCTGGCATCTGGAGCAGATTGGCCAGCCGTACGATCCGTAGTGGATGCGGAGAGCGTGAACGAGACTGAGATCCAACAGCATCTCCAGAAGGGTAGAGACGAAGAGACCGACTTCCAGCCGGCCAATGTCACGCCGCGCCGGCTGGCCCAGATCATGTGCGCCATGGCCAATGGCGCCGGCGGAACGATCATTGTGGGCGCTTCCGGTGGCCGGCGACCGACCATCACCGGGCTTCGGGATCCGGAGGCGACGCGTGATACCGCCGTGCAGGCAGCGCTGATGTGCGAGCCCCCGCTTATCATCCCCCTCCCCAAAATTGTTGAATACGACGGCACACCCATCCTCCTCATCAGCATTCCGCGCGGCCTGCCACACGCGTACAGCCTGGGTGGCCGCTATCTCATCCGCCGGGGGACGAAGAACGAACCGCTGATTGGGGCGGAATTGCGCCGGCTGCTGCTGGCACGTGGTGAACGCAGTTTCGAGGCGCTGCCGGCACCCAACGCTACGCAAGATGATCTGGACCCTGAAAAAGTGGAGCGGTACGTCAGCACACTGGATGGCGTTGGCGAGCTGGCCCCCGAACAGGTACTGCAGAAGCGGGGGTGTCTGACCCCGGAGGGCCAACCGACATATGCCGGCATCTTGCTATTCGGCAGGGAGCCGGAGGCCTTCGTGGCCGGCTGTGAGATCACCGTGGTGCGCTACGCCGGCACCGAAATGGGCGACGAATTCCTGCGCCAGGACATTCGGGATACCTTGCCGGAACAAATCCGCCGGACCGAGGCTTTCCTGGTGAGCAATATGCGGGTTGGCGCTCGCCTGGTGGGGTTCGAGCGCGAGGACAAGACCGAATACCCGCTGGAGGCGGTTCGCGAGGCAGTGGTGAATGCGGTAGCCCATCGGGACTACAGCATCACCGGTGATCAGATACGCGTCTTCATGTTTGCCGACCGGATTGAGGTATACAGCCCAGGCCGGCTACCAGGGCCAGTGACGGTGGACAACATTGTCGAGGAACGATACTCGCGCAACGAGATTATCGTGCAGGTTCTGGCAGATTTGGGCTTCATCGAACGTCTGGGATACGGCATAGACCGCATGATCCGGCTGATGGAGCAGGAAGACCTGCCGAAACCCATTTTCGAGGAGACCGCCAACGGCTTTCGCGTCACGCTTTATGGCCATGGCGAGCGCCTCATTACCACCGGGGCGGTAGATCGGAGCCGCTGGGCGCACCTGCATCTGAACCCACGTCAGGAAAAGGCCCTACAATATCTGGCTGAGCGGGGTCGAATAACCAACAGCGAGTATCAGGAACTGGCCCCAGAAGTCAGTGCAGAGACCATCCGCCGAGACCTGGCCGACCTCGTTGAGCGCGGGTTGTTGCTCAGAATCGGTCGCAAGCGTGCGACCTACTACATTTTCAAATGAAGCTTACAGAACGAATGTTCTGACAGGTGGGGAATTCGCCCATTTTGGTCCAGCAGTGGGCCGGCAGAACATTTGTTCTATGGAATTCATGCCCAAATATCCCACATTTATCCCACATTATCCCACATTGGGTGGAGGGGGCCACGATGAGTGTATGCTGCACTACCGAATCCAGATCGGTCGTGGTGCGTTACACATGTTGGGGAGTGCCTGAGTGTGAGTCGAGCGCTGACGGCAAGTCACGTGAGTGTGTTGCTAAAGGTGCGCAAGGGGCATCAGAAAGGGCGTCATTATGCTAGGGGGCCGGCCCACCTACGTCGAGTTGATCACGCATGAGCATCGCTTTAAGGCGACTATCTACACCCGTGGTCATCGCCTGCTCGACATGCTCAATGATCGCACGACGGATTTCCTGGAGATATGTGACGTTGAAGTGCGAAGGCTCAGCACGCCAGATGAGTGTGTCGCTACATTTGAAGAGGCAATTGTCTGCAAGGATGACCTGCACCTGGCGATGGTTACGGGTGAAGCACATGAGGCGCCGGCTCAGCGCTTTTTTCGCTTTGTGCAAAAGATTCCCTATAATGTCTTCCTCACAGTGCCGGGTTTCGAGGTGCGGGGGGTGATGCATCTCTCGGACCCGCGGCGACCAAACCCCGTCGCAGTACTGGCACGGGAGACCGGCGTGTTCTTCGCGGTAACTGCTGCCACGGTCTTTCAGGTGCTCACGGGCGAGGAGGTATTCTCCTGCCCGGTAATTATGGTCAATAAGCGCTCGTTATCTCTGTTCGCCTTGAGTGAGGAGCCGATCACGTGAGTTGACTCCTGCCTTGCCCCTCCATTCCGCTCCCGCACAACTTGACCTTTTCCCAGTTCTGCGATAACCTATCAGTGATGATAGCTGCTATATTCGATCTGGATGGAACGCTGTACGAAGGGCACATCTGGCTGGCGCTCAAACGACATCACGAGACCCATCGCATGAAGCGCCCGGCTCTCTATGCATACATGTACAGCCATATGGCGCTTTGGCCGTTGTATCGATGGGGGCTGTTAAGCGAAGCCCAATTCTACAAAATGTGGGGCCGGCACATGTCGTGGCTGGTCGGCGGGCTGACGCTACAGCAGGCTGAGCAGGTCTTTCGATGGATTGTCGAGGAAGATGTGGTGCCTAAGTTGCGCCAGGATGTCCTGTCTGTCCTGAAGGAACATCAGCAGCAGGAGCATCGCGTAGTGCTGTTATCGGGCACATTCCAGCCGCTGTTGCAACTGATTGGCCAGCGTATAGGCGTGAAAGATGCGGTGGGGACCGAGCTGGCTGTACGCAACGGGCGATACACAGGCGGCATTGTGCCGCCTGTGTGCATGGCCGAAGGCAAGGTGCAACGGCTCTTGACTTTTATCAGCCAGTGTGAGGAGGAAATCGATCTGTCGGCCAGCTATGCCTATGCCGACGGACCGATTGATCTGCCCGTGTTAGAGCTGGTTGGCCACCCGGTGGCTGTTTATCCTGATCCCCGGCTGGCCATCATCGCAGAGGAACGTGGCTGGCCGACTATCGGTGATATAAAAGCCCGCTAAGCAAGGAACTTGTCTATTCGAGACCCTCGTGCTTTCGCAGATAGTCCAGCACGGCATTTCGGGCCACACGGAGGCCGGCCAACCGCCCCAGTTCTTCCAGGATTTGCAACTTGCGCTCGAAGAACTCCTGGTAGCTCTCGTCATCGTAGGGGCCCACAATGTTCATATCGATGCGGAATTTGGGATCCACATCGGCGAGGCTGGTCCCCTCCCACACTTCGCACTGGGTCGGGTCGGCCCGTTCGAGTTCGAACATGTGGAGTGCGGCCGCGTAGAAAACGTCGGCCAGGCTTACGGGTTCAGCCGGCGGTGGTCCAATGTCTGGTGGCAGTTGGGGCTCGATTTCAACCGGTTCCAGGTTCTCGGCTTGCAGTCCCTTGGGAGTTTCTTTGATGTCAAAGTCAACGCGCTGCCCTTCGAACAGCGTCGTCAGACCCGACCGCTGGACGTCGGCGATGTGGACAAAGACGTCGTCCCCATGTCGCCGGCCGATGAATCCGTAACCCTTCTCGTTGTCGAACCACTTAACGACTCCAGTGGCCCGTTGTCGTGTCATATAGCGTGTCCTTTCTCAACCCTAACAAGCTGATGCGTGTGTTAGCTGGCAAAAAAACCGTCTATGCAGGAGTATACAGGCAACTGACGCCTGCGTCAAGGCCAGGTCTGCTGGGGGTGCACTAACAAGTTGTCACATCGCAGTCATTGCGGGCGACAGCGAAGCAATCTCCTGCCTGCGAGAGGGAGATTGCTCCGTCGCCGGCACTCCTCGCAATAACAAGTCGTCCGTGCACCCTTCTTGCTGTGAGCCGCGCCCCGGCACGCGCGAGGGCGTGGGCGGTGGTAGATGTAGAAGTCGAGAAATGA
>CAYYSH010000138.1:0-7686 GCA_964474265.1 uncultured Anaerolineales bacterium | reverse complement strand
GGGGGATGGGGGGGAGTGCGTATTGCGTACTGTGTACTGCGTGAGCCAGGCCGGGGAGGCCCGTGGGATCGTCGCCTCGGTGGAGGGCGTCTACCAGGGCTTTGAAGACGACTTCGCCGTGGCCGCGCACGACGTAGTCAACGTATGTGGCGCGCAGGCAGACATCGTAGTGCTGGGTGGGGAAGTAGCCACCCCAGACGATGGTGAGGTCGGGATGCAGCGCTTTGAGCTGCCGGCAATGGGGCACAGCGTGGCTGAGTTGCGGGCCAGGCATGACTGTTACACCCAGGATGTTCCTCTTGAGCCCAGTCGAAGAGTCCGCCCCGGTCTCGCGGATGGCACGATCAATGGCCGCCACCGGATCTCGTTCCAGGTTGCCGTCGATGATGACGTATTCGTGTTCGCCCTCCAGCAAGGCCCCCAATGCCAGCAGGGACATGGGCAGGACGGGCTTGCGCTGGGCTGAGCTGGGAGGGTTGTAGAGGATCAGCATGACAACACCAGATGATGAATGGACTGGACCGGCCAGGCGCGCATAACTTCCTCGCCGGCCCCTCTTACGACACCTTTACCTTCATCGTCGCCCACCGCCTTGCCATGCGTTTCATCTCTTCTGCATACCTCGGCCAGTCATGCAACGTTTCCGGATCAAAATCCGCTCCATTCGGCCAGACTAGCGTGTGCACTTCTGGGTCTATCTCGACTTGATTGAACATGCTTTCGTCCTGCAATGGAGCATACAATGCGCCCTCTAACACGGGCCGAAAGTCAATGACCTGTTCCGTTCCGTCGTCGAACGCAACCCGCAGCGTGTATGAGCCAACGATTTCAAAGTCAACTACCCGATAGATTGGATGTCTCATGTTCCACTCCCTTCAGCGAAGTGGGGCTATCTTGTAAGGAAGCTGTCCGGCCTGCAGCCGCTCCCAATTCTCCAGCAATTCACCCTGATGGAGCTCTGCCCACGCTTCCACAAGCCGTTGCTGCCTGCGCGGCAACTCACCGTCGAGCATCTCAATCGGATCAATGCTGTATACCGCCGTGTGATTCTGATAGTAGGCGTGAAAGTGAGGGCGATGATGTGGAGCACCTGGCTCCGCGTACATGCGAATGATGATGCCAAAGAAACGAGCAAGTTCCGGCAAGACTTTACCTCGTGAGCACCCTTGGTAACATTGCACCCCGATTCGCAGGCCGGCTAACCACTATTATACAGTACCCCCTGGTTTCAGGCAATACGCCATCAGGGTCTCACTCATCAGATTGCGCTCTGCCACCACTTCGGAGGTGAAGCCGTGGGTCTGGAATGCCCGCAGGAAGCCGGCCACATCCCCATCCGACGACAGGACCACTACCGCGTGGCCTTCAGGCGTCAGGTGATCCCGCAGGCCGGCGGCGAATCGCTCCACCACGTCGTTGGCCCACAGCGCCCGCTCCAGGTCACTGCGCGGCGTCCCGCGAAAGAAGGGCGGGTTGAACAGCACGACGTCGAATTGTTCGCCGCGCACCGGCTCAAACAGATCGCCCTGGCGCACCTCGACCCGGTCGTCCACCTGGTTGAGCAGCGCATTGATGCGGGCGCAACGCACCGCCGCCGGGTTGATGTCCACAGCCACAACGCAGCCGGCCCACTGCGCGGCGAAGACAGCCCCCACACCCGAGCCGGTGCCCATGTCGAGCACCGTCGCCCCAGGCGGGATCAACCGGGCGTTCAGCGTCTCGACCAGGAACTCGCCCGTGCGGAAGAGCTTCGGGTTGAAGACCCCGGGCAACACCAGGATGGGCTTGCCGGCCACCTCCTCCAGCACCAGGTGGTCGTGGCGGTGGCGTTGGAAGAGCAGGAAGCGGTAGCGTAGGAAGAAGCGCCATAGGTTGCGTACTGCGTATTGCGTATTGCGTATTGCGTATTGCGTATTGCTCACGATCCCCTCAGGAAACCCTTTCGAATACCGACAGGTAGTGGTCGTTGAGCCAGGTCCAGGGGAAAAGAGGTCCCAGCCGGCGCTCCAGCTCCGCCAATATCCTGAACAGGCGCGGCGACCGATCCACCAGGTGGCTCAAGTACGAGGGCGGTAGCAGCGCGCCGATGCCGACAGTGCGCAAATGCCGAAAATGCGGCGCGAATTCGGCTCGCAGCCGGCGCGGCGACGGGTACCACACGCGCACCAGCGCGCCGTCACCCACGTGAGCTTCGATCCCCGAGCGGAACCGACGCAACGCGGTTCGAATTTGACCGTGGCTCAAATACCAGACCACCTCCCACGGGCACAGCGGCCCCATCACCACCAGCACCAGCTTTCCCCCAGGACGCACCCACCGCGCGAGGGCCTCGGCGATGGGCCGGCGGTCAGGCACACAATTCAGAGCACCAAAGTTTGAGTATGCACCGTCGAAGTTGGGTATTGGGTATCGGGTATTGGGTGTTGCATGTTGGAAGGGTAAGTTAATATCCAATACCCTATAACCAATATCCAGCAGGTCGAGTTGTGCAAAAGAAAGCTGTTCCGCCACCCCTATCGCCTCCGCCTTGCGCCGTGCGATTTCCAACATGGCCGGCGATGCATCAATGGCCGTCACATGCACACCTCGCTGCGCCAGCCAGATGGCATCCTCCCCGGTGCCGCAGCCAAGATCCAGCACATGGTCGCCAGGCAGAAAGGCCACCTCCAGCCACTCCCACACCGCGGTTCGCAGCCAGCGTCCCAGGCGGGAAGCCGTGAAGGTGGCATCATAGTCACCAGCAACCCGATCGAACGGGTGCTCTGCCATAGGGGTTGTCTCGATCATCGTGCGTTCATCAGAATTCCGCCACGGCGGGGATGATCTCTCGCCCGAACGTTTCGAGCGGCGCGATTTCGTGGACGTTGGGCATGTTGAAGATAGCATGCTGGATGCCGGCATCGGCCAGGGTGCGGCACAATTCGATCACCTGCGAGACCGACATGCCCTCGGATGCCAGGTGGACCGTGCTAAGGGCGGTACGTTCGATCTCGTCGTAGGGCCGGCCTACATCGTCACAATGCCGCTTCAACACGTCCAGTTTCCTGCGCAGTTCGTCCGCGCCGGCACGCGCGAACAGATTGCAGGCATCCGCGTACTGGGCCACCAGCCGCAGAGTCTTCCTCTCACCCATGCCGCCAATCAGAATCGGCGGGTGAGGCTTCGAGAGCGGCTGCGGGCTGTTGAGCGGCTCAGCGAGCTGATAGTGCCTGCCATTGTACGGCGTCATGTCGCCGGCCCACATCTGCCTGGCGATCCGCAGGGTCTCTTCCAGCCGCTCGAAACGTTCGCGGAGCGGTGGGAACGGCACACCCAACCCCCGCGCCTCCCGTTCGTACCAGGCAGCGCCGATTCCGAAATAAGCCCGACCACCGGAAAGCACATCGAGAGTGGAAACGGTTTTGATCAGGATGCCCGGGTACCGGTAAACCACACCCGTAACCAGGGCCCCCAGTCGCACTCGCTGCGTTAGGCCGGCCAGGTAACTCAGCGAGCTGTACGCTTCCAGCATCGGTTCTTCGGGCCGGCCAACCATCTCTATCTGGAAAAAGTGGTCCATCACCCAGATACTGGCGAAGCCGGCGTCATCTGCTGTTCTCGCGATGTCGGCCAATCGCGAGCCAATCTCAGTCGCTCCGCCCGGCCAGGTAAAACTTGGAACCTGCAACCCAATTCGCATGATATGTGTCTCCAATATCCAGCCTCTCGTCTGAGAATGGCTAGATGGTTCATAGCTATCCAGCCATCTAGCCATCCAGCTATCCAGCCATTCTCGCGCCTCATGGTGCCCGCCAGGGCATGTTGACTAATCTCCCATCTCCAATTCATTCCGCGTCAACCACATCCCCAGCCGGCCTACCCTGGCATTGACGAACGCTTTGGCCATCTGGCGGAGGTTCCTCTGAGCACCATTGCGCAGCCGGTGCAAGGCCACCTCACCCACCATCCAGCGGTTGGCGAATTCGTAGAAGCGGCGGGAATGCCGGCCCGCCACCGTCAAATCGCGGTCGGTGCCCTCATCCCACGGCTTCAGCTCGATGATCCGATCCGCTACCTCGTCGTAGTAGGGGGTCCCCTTGATGGGATAGGCCACCGTGGTCAGGAAGATGTCGGGGCTGGCCGCTTTCAGATGCTCGACGGTGGCCTCGATGTCAGCCAGTTCCTCGCCCTCGTAGCCCAGCATGATGAACATGCCGGCCTCGATCCCGTATTTCTGGAGGAGACGCGTCATCTCGCGGACCCGCACGGCGTCGGTGCGGCGCTGCATGGCGTCCAGCACCCGCTGGGAGCCACTCTCAGAGCCGATCCACAGCCGGAAGCAGCCCATCTCGGCCAGCGTGCGGATGATCTCCTCGTTGAGCCGATCCTCGCGGGAAATCGTCTCGAACGGGATGTGGATGCCGCGCCGCTTGAGCTCATCGGCGTAGGCGAAGAACCAGCGGGGGTGGATGGTGAACACATCGTCGGCGTACCACAGCATGTCGGGCCGGTACGTTTCCAGGATGAGCTCCACCTCGTCGGCCACGTTTTGGGGAGAGCGCCGGCGGTGGCTGTAGCCGAAGACCGAGTGGGAGCACCACGTGCACGTGTACGGACAGCCGCGTGCTGTGATCAGCGACACCGAACCCATGCCGTGGTGTTCTTGCCACACGCGGACGTACTCGTGTATGTCGATGGCTGCCCGATCAGGGAAGGGCTGCGCGTCCAGATCGTCGATGTACGGTCGGGGCGGGGTGTGCACGAGCCGGCCATCATCCTCCCGGTAGACGATGCCGGCGATGTGGCCCATCTCGGCCGGGCCGTGGCGCGCCAGGTGGGGGAGCAGTTCCTCCAGTGTTAGCTCTCCTTCGCCGACGACCACCACGTCAGCCCCTCGCGCCAGGTACTCAGCGGCGTAGTTGGCCGGCTCTGGGCCACCCAGCACCACGATACACCCGTGGTCTTTGCAGACGCGGATCATCTCCAGCACGTTCTGCCGGGTCATCATGTTACAGTACATGCCGACGACTGGAGGGTGGGTTTGAGCGATATACTCACGAAAGCCCAGCCGGCTCTGAAACGTGGTGTCGAATACGCCTACGTCGAATCCTCGTGCTTTCAGGTGTGATGAAATGTACAGGAGACCCAACGGCGGATACGGCTTCATGATCGCCAGTTCATGCGGGTCTTCGTAGAGGTAGTAACCGTGAGTTAGCAGCATGTCCATGTTCATCCCTGCTTATCACGACAGTTTCGGCAACGGCCGCAGGCGCTCGATTACCGCCTTTTCCACCGGCCAGGCATAAAAGTCGCGCTCGCAACGCCAGCGAGCCACGGCCTGAAGTGGCGCACGTAGCGCCGTCGGTCGTGCCCAGGCAAGACGTTGATAGAACTTGAAGCCTTCTACCAGGGCACGAGTTGGCTCGCTCACCCACGGCCCCGAAGAACCAACGTAATCAAATTCGGCCCACTCCTCGAGGGTGCGTGGAAACCGATGGCCCTGGCGCAGAAGCATGTCGGCAATCTCGTTGCCGGGGTAAGGTTTGTAGTAGAAGATGGCAACCTCGAAGTCCGGGCTCATGGCACGGAGTTGCTTGGCCACGCGCAAGGTTTCGTGGACACCCTCTGGCGACTCACCTGGGAAGCCGACGATGAGATTAAACAACACGGCGATGCCCTGTCGCCGGCACTTTTCAGCGCAGGCGAAGACCTGTTCAATTGTAATGTCCTTCTTCATCCAATCGAGCATCTGTTGCGAGCCAGATTCGACGCCAATCATGACCCGCCGCAGGCCGGCGCGTTTACACAGCCCAAGGGTTGCCTCACTCAGGCGGAATCCTTGATCAGCCCGCATGGTCGCCATCCATGTGAAACTCAGTCCGCGCCGCAAAAACTCTTCGGCGATGCCCTCCACCCGCCTCCGGTGAGTGAAAAAGGTCTCGTCCTGAAAACCCACGTCCTGAAAGTGCCATCGGTGCCACAGTCCCTCCAGCTCCTCCCCCACTCGCGCCGGCTCCAGACCGAACCACCCGCGCTTGTACACAAATGGGTCAGCACAAAAGGTGCACCGGAAGCGGCATCCCTGAGACGTGATGTAGTCGAGTTGACGCTGCCCCTTGAGGGCAAAGTAGCGTTCGACGGGGATCAGGTTGTAGTTGTGGGGTGGGAAGGTGTTGATGTTGTGGAGAGGGCGGGGAGGGTTCAGTTTGGGTTGGGTATTGGGTATTGGGTATTGGGTATTGGGTATTGCGGATTGGGCCGGTTTGAAGGCACAGCCGGCCACGCCGGCCAGGCTCTGCCCTGAGCCTGACGAAGGGTCGTCGCCGCCAGCCAGCCGGTCCACGATTTCGGCGAAGGTTTCCTCTCCCTGTCCTTGCACGGTGATGTCGATGGCGGGCTCTTCCAGCGTCTCGGTCGGGAACAGCGATGGATGCCAGCCACCCCAGATCACCGGCAGGTCGGGCCGGCGGCGCTTGACTGCCCGCGTGACTCGGAGCGCATCGCGGATCGGCGCGCCGGTCAGCACCGTCACCCCCAGGCACAGCGCGTCCTCGACCTCCGTCAGCACCGCGCCGACGGGGTCCCGCTCCAGCCGGCCATCGACGATCCGCACCTGGTACTTCTGCGGGTCCAGGTTCGAACCCACAGCCAGCAGGGCCAGCGGCATGGTGTAGAAGACAGCTTGTGGGTTGTAGAGGACGACCTTGTGTTGTTTCATGGTATCTCAGATGCTTTGGAGATTGGGTATTGGGTATTGGGTATTGGGTATTGGTAACTGGGCAATATCCAATCTCTAATATCCAATATCCAATCCCTCCGGCTGCGGCGTGGGTGTGGCGGCTGCGACCTGATCCAGGCCGGGCGGTAGCGGTTCCACGCCGGCATGCGGCTCTTTCTCTAATCGATTCAGGCGATGGCGTGCCAGGGGCAACGTGGCCGCATGGTACACCATCGCCGCCGCCTGCCGCAGGTGCCTGGTTCTGAATGTGGTCGGGTGACGTGCCAGATGTGACAACTCGGTCCAGTACCTGCGCGCGCGAAACTCTTTGTGGAGTACCGTGTGGAGCTGGCGGTAAAACGCAGTCGTGTACGGTCCCCGGTACAGCATCGCCAGGTCGTTCGAATCGATCCAGTTCTGTTTGACTCCCAGTTGATCTTTGACTCGCTCGTAGAATTTTGTGCCGGGCAGTGGGTAGGAGACCGACATGCCGATGTCGTCGGGCCGGCAATCCCGCACCATCTGCAACGTCTTCTCGATATCCTCCCGGGTCTCACCCGGGTAGCCGAACTGCAGGAAGAAGCCCACCTGAATGCCGGCCTGGTGCAGCCGGCGCGTGACTTCGTAGATCTGCTCCACGCGGGTGCCCTTCTCCATGGCATCCAGAATCTTCTGCGAGCCAGACTCTGCTCCGATCCACACGATCTGGCAGCCGGCCCGCTTCAAGGCCTCGATCTCGCCATCGCGCAGCAGAAGGTCCGCGCGGTTGAGACTCTTGAACGGGACCCGGGCATCCTGTTCCTCAACCAGGTCCGCGAAGCGGTGCAACCACCCCGGCTTCAAGCCCATGATGTCATCCACGAACCAAACGTGATCTGGATGGTACGTCTCTTTGAGCCACTTCAACTCAGCCACCACGTTTTCGGGGCTGCGCACGTTGTAGCGCTGGCCCCAGATGGGCTTGGCGCACCAGTTGCAGTGGTAGGGGC
>CAYYSH010000137.1:0-7697 GCA_964474265.1 uncultured Anaerolineales bacterium | reverse complement strand
TGCCGTTTTGCCGGCTGCAGGCATGGCCAGGACCCCGGCCGCCTACGACAGGGTGGGCACAGCGGAAGTGGAAATGGTCGCAGGAGCAGCCACCGGGAGCCTGCCGGCCTCCTCGCCCCGCCGGGCTGTAATCAGCACCTGCGAAGAGGGGCAGCAGTCCACTGGTGCCCTGTATCGCATTTGCATGCCGGCCTCGGGCAGATGGAATGGCGATCTGGTCATCTTTGCCCACGGTTACATCGCCCCCAATGAGCCATTGAGCCTCCCCGACGACCAGATGAAGCTGCCTGGGGGCATGTCTATGGCCCAGGTCGCCAATCTGCTGCGCTTCGCTTTTGCCACCACCAGCTACAGCACCAACGGCCTGGCGATCAAAGAAGGCATCGCCGATCTCGTGGATCTGGTGGACATCTTCACGGAGGCACACGGGCAACCCAACCGGGTCTTCCTGGCCGGAGGATCCGAGGGAGGCATCATCACGACACTGGCCGTTGAGCAACACCCAGACGTGTTCATTGGCGGTCTGGCTGCGTGTGGCCCGATCGGCGATTTCCGCCGGCAAGTCAACTACTGGGGAGACTTTCGCGTGCTGCTCGACTACTTCTTCCCGGACCTGATCCCCGGAAGCCCCGTCGATGTTCCCCAGGAAGTCATGGACAACTGGGAGACGGACTACGTGCCGGCCATCCGGCAGGCGATCCAGTCACACCCGCATGAAGCCGACCAACTCTTGCGCGTTTCCCGCGCCCCCACAGACAGACGTGACCCGGCCTCAAAGGAGGCAACGATTTTGGGATTAATGTGGTACAACGTGTTCGCCACCAACGACGGAATTACCAAGCTGGGCGGCCAGCCCTTCGACAATAGCCGGCGCTTCTACTTCGGGTCGGACAACGACTGGCAGCTCAACCGCGAGATTGAGCGCTTCAGCGCTGACCCGGACGCCCTGGATGAGATCGCAGCCTACTACCAGACGTCAGGCGACCTGCAAGTTCCGCTGGTGACCCTGCACAACATAGGGGACCCTGTCGTCCCCTACTGGCACGTACCCCTGTACCGCTGGAAAGCCTTCCGCAACGGATCCAGCCGGCTGCACACGAACATCCCGGCCTTTCGCTACGGGCACTGCAACTTCTCGCTGGTCGAGGGCGTGGCCGCCTTCGCGGTCCTGTACTTGAAAGTGGCCGGCCAAAGATTATCAGGGGTTGAAGCAGTTCTGCCAGACGCCGGGTCGCAAGCCAGGTTTAACGAGTTGGTTCAAAAATACGGCATGGCGCAGCAGGACGATTTCCGTTGACAGAGTTCGTCTGTTGTGCTATAGTCGATTTGTCATTCGCGGAAACCCCTATGCGATGCAACGCTCACTGATGAGGGAGGTGTTGGTGGCGGAACTACTCCGGGTTGAGGATGTGAAGAAACACTTCGGCGGCGTGATGGCAGTGAACGGTGTGTCCGTTGAGGTAGGGCCGGCCACCATCGTCGGTCTGATTGGTCCAAACGGCGCTGGCAAATCCACCCTGGTCGACCTTATCAACGGCGTCTATACACCTGACACGGGTCAAATTTTCTTCCGGGGCCGGCGAATCGACGGACTACCACCACACGACATCGCTCACATGGGCATTGGTCGAACCTTCCAGATTCCGCGCGTTTTCCACCGCCTGACTGTGTTGGAGAATGTCCTGACGCCAGTAGTGTATCGCGGTCCTCTGAGTCACGGTGGCCGGCAGCGTGCCATGGAACTGCTGGAGCTCGTGAACCTGGCCGATAAAGCTGATCAGTACGCCGGCGAGCTGTCAGGCGGCCAACAGAAACTGCTGGAGTTTGCCCGTGCCGCCATGGCTGAGCCCACCCTGATTTTGATGGATGAGCCGTTCAATGGCGTCCATCCAGTTCTGAAGGCCACACTGGTCAAAAGCATCCAACGAGTGAATGCCGAAGAAGGCATCGCACTGCTGATCGTGAGCCATGACACGCCCGTTATCGCCGAATTGTGTGAGCGAACAGTGGTCATGCACCTGGGCGAGAAGTTTCTCGATGGCCCAACCCGACAGGTACTCAACGACGACCGGGTGGTAGACATCTACCTGGGGAGTGCGGTCCGTGCAACTGCAGGCTGATAACCTGACCGTCAGCTACTACGGTGACATCTACATCCTCACCGATGTCTCCATCTGCGCCGGTGAGGGAAATCTGACGTGCATCATCGGCCCAAACGGCGCCGGCAAGTCCACCCTGCTAAAGACCCTGTTTGGCTACCTCACGCCGAAGAGCGGCCGGGTACAACTCGACAGCCAGGACATCACGCGGCTATCGCCATATGAGCGGGTAGTAGCCGGCCTGGCGTACATTGCCCAGGAACACGCCGTGTTTCCATCCATGACGGTGGAGGAGAATCTGGAACTGGGAGCATGGACTTTCCGCCGCAACCGACGAGCAGTCCGTGCCGCGCTGGAGCGCATCTACGAGGAATACCCCATCCTCCGCGAGCGCCGCTCAGTCCAGGCCGGCAGCCTGAGCGGCGGCGAGCAGCGGATGCTTGAGATTGCCCGCGCCCTTATGCCAGACCCGCAAGTCTTGCTGGTGGACGAGCCGACTGCCGGCCTCGCTCCTCTCGTCGCTCACGAGGTCTACACCGAGATCGAGAAACTACGCGATCAGGGCAAGACCGTCGTCTTGGTCGATCAGAACATACGCGAAGCCGTGCCTCGCTCCGATTATATCTATGTCCTGGAACTGGGAAAGGTTAAATCCGAGGGGCCGGCAGGCGCAATGGATCAGAAATTACGAGAAATCGTGGCCTCCTGGGTCCAGATTTGAGCCCCAGATCAGCACGCTACTTTATCTTGGCCCGCAGCGCCGGTATCCGATCCTCAATTAACCCCAGCACCCCCCGGGGCATGACCAGCACGACAGCCGCCAGGATCCCCCCGAAGATAATCAGGTAAATGAACGGATAGTTGTACCAGAGCTTGTCGCGCAACACGTACAGCGACGTGGCTCCGATCACTGGCCCGAGGGTCGTGCCGGCGCCACCAAACATCATCATTGCCAGCATCTCGACGGTCATCGGCGTATTGAATACCAACTCCGGGGATGTGTAGGCTGTAAACCAGAAGTCCAGCCCGCCAACCGCGCCGGCGAAGAACGCCGATATAGCAAACGCCGCCACCTTATAGCGGGTGGTATTGATCCCCATGACCGACGCCGCATCCTCGTCTTCTCGAATGGCCTTCAACGCGACGCCAAAGCGAGACGTTGCCAGAAAATAGGTGCCGGCTGTGATCAGTACCGCCAGGGACACGATTCCGTAGTAAGCTGCGGTGGGGTTGTGGATGCGCGGATAGGGGATGCCGTACACCCCGCCGGCAATACTGCGGGGCACGTTCAGCATCAGCACCCGCATGCTTTCATTGAAGCTCAGCATGGCAATGGCAAAGTAGGCACCCCGCAGGCGGAGCACCGGCAAGCCCACGACGGCAGCGATGAGTGCCGTCGCTACGCCGGCGACCACGGGAGAGATAACAACCAGCCGATCGAGGTGGAAACGCCACAACATAATGCCCGCTGCGTATGTCCCCAACCCGAAAAATGCCACATGGCCAAAATCCACGTAGCCGGCATAGCCAGCAATGATGTTCATACTTTGTGCCAGGATGAGGAATTTCAACAGCGTGAACCAGAAGGCCAGCGTCACATTCGGGCGCGTCGGGATCCACAGCAACGCAACCACAACCGCCAATGCCGTCACGATCAACACCAGGCGTATCCACGTCAGGCGCCGGGCCTGTAGCCGGCCCCCCGATCGGACACTCTCTGCTGTGCGTTCCGCCATGTTTACACCCGTTCGTCTATCACCCAAGCGGTCCAAACAGGCCCCGCGGGCGCACGATGAGCACAATGATGAGCAGCAGGAAAGCCACTGCAGGCGCCAGAGAGTAGGTCACGAACAAGGCCGAAATGCTTTCGGCAAGACCCAGAACCAAACCACCTACAACAGCGCCAATCGGATTGCCAAGGCCTCCCAAAACGACCACGGCGAAGGCACGCCCCACGTAGTTCAAGCCGATAATGGGGCTCAAAGGATTGGTGAGGGCGATCAAGCCGCCGGCAACTGCAGCGTACCCCAACCCGATCCCAAAGGCAATCATAGAGATCTGACCTGGATCGATACCCATGGCCATGGCAGCCGTCCGGCTTTGGGCAACAGCCCGGATAGCCTTGCCAATGTAGGTCCGGCGCAAAAAGAGATAGAGGGCGACCATCAGGCCCAGGGAAATGATGAACGCAGAAAGCCGGGACCAGGGTACCCGCACAGCCCCGACCTTGAGGGTTGGCAGCAACAGCGGAATTGACCGGAGGTCCTGCCCCCAGGCGTTAGCCGCCGCACCATAAATCATGGCTCCCAGCCCGAAGGTCAGTACCAGCGACATGAGCTCGACTTCGGAGCGTTCCACCAGATGCCGGATGATCACGCGGTAGAGCAGCGCGCCGGCCACAAACCCCAGCGGCAGAAGAAGTGCCAGGGTCACAAACGGGTTCACTCCGCCAACGACCAGAAAGAAGGTTGCATAAGCAGCAATCATCAACATGTCGCCGTGAGCCACATTGACAACCTTCATAACCCCCCATATCAGGCTGAGTCCGAGGGCGGCCAGGCCATAGATGCCGCCAGTGAGAAGTCCGTTGATGATAGCTTGAACGTGAATGGTAGACATGAGCTTGCCCAGGCTTCAGATTCTGAAGCGACGAACGACCAACAACCCGTGACGCCAGGCCACATGGTTGTTGGTCGTTCGTCAACCCTCATTCAACACACGATAGCCCCTGCATCACCGTTCAGACCACGCTGGAGCCGGATAGATCACGTCAGCCGTCTTGAATGCCGGCGGAGCGATGACCTCTTTCTTTCCGCCCTGCCACTGGATAGCCACCATCTGATGGCCAATTTGCTTCAGCGTCTCGGGATCTACCTTGAAGCGACCGAAGGTGGTGATGAGATCCAGCTTCTTGATGCTTTCCAACACGGCCTCGGTTTCCAGCGTGCCGGCGTCCTCAATGGCCGCTTTCAGGCTGAGCGCCGTGGCGAACATCTGCATAGCGCGGAAATCGGGGGTGTAGTCGAACTTGCCTTCGAACCACTCAGCCCACTCAGCCGGCGACAGCTTCGGACCATACCAACGGGGGTCGTCGAAGAGCGCGGGATCGATGGGCATGTTGGGCTCCCACTGAGAAGCCCCCACGGTGTACTCAGCAGCATCGCCAAGCTGCTCCGCCCAGGCAGTTGTGGCCGAAGCAGAGCCATACGCAGCCATCGCCACGTCAAACTGCATCTCAGCCACCTGCTTGGCAGCCAGTGCCCCATCCTGGAAGTGGGACTCGACAAAGAGAACATCCGGCTCTGCCTCTTTGGCTCGCAACAGGATCGGTGACAGGTCGGTGGCGTCTTCCGGATACTTGTCGCTGAAGACAACCTCGAAACCCAACTCTTCGGCGCGGGCAGTTGTGCCTTCAGCAATGGCGGTCGTAAACGGGTTATCTTTGTAGATGACAGCCAGCCGTTGCGGGCGGGGCTCCAACGTTGTCAGAAGATCCAGGATGCTCCCATCATACAGCGACGACGGGGTGATGGGACCGACCACGTACCGGAAGCCTTGTTCCCAGATGTGATCGGAGGCAGCGCCCCAGCCGAATGTGATAATCTGATTCGCCTCGGCGATTGGGGCCTGGGACAGGGTCAGCCCGCTCGAGTAGGAGGCCATCATGAATTGAGCGCCATCGTCCTTAATGAACTTCTCGAAGAGGCGCTGTGCCGTTTCCTTCTCGCTCTTGTCATCGGCGAAGACGATCTTTACCGGGAGTTTTCGGCCCAGGGACTTGACCTCGATGCCCCCCTCTTCCGTGTTGACCCATTCTTCAAAGAGCTGCAGGCCGTTTAGTCCCGCTTTGCCCAGTTGCTCAAAGCGTCCGGTGAGGGAAGCGGGATAGCCGATGACGATGGCTTCCGGGCCGGCCTCCTCTGCCGCCGGCTTTTGAGCTGCCTCCTCCGCTGGTTGCTCCGCCGGCTGCTCTTTAGCTGGGGCTGCCGGTGGTGCGACCGGTTGAGCGCACGCTACCAACAGAGCCCCCACTAACAGGCAAATGCCCATAAAGCCTAGAAGTACCCACGACCGACGGAGTAAGCGATAGTTCTGGGTTGTGAAGGACATTACCTCTCCTCCTTTCAGTTACTGAGGGCGAACAGATAGGGGAACCACACCACCCCTTCGTGCATTACGAGACTCACCAGAGTGGCCCATGTGCCACGTCATACCGGCGCCGGCACGAAGGAGCGAAGGATGCAATCATTATACCATTGTCCGACAGGATACGCAACTACCAGTTGTTTGGTTTTGCCAGCGGATAAGGGTGACCAGCCATCTGATGCTTTCACCGGCCTGCCAGCCTCAGCTCTTGGCGCTGAGAAGCTGCAGCAAATCCTCCAGCGAACGGGTATTGATGATGTGCGCAGGCTCTGCCCAGCCGCGTCGAGCCATGGCCACCCCCAGGGGCATCATGTCCAGGCCATCGGTGCTGTGGGCATCCGTGCCGAGGCTCAGCAGCACGCCGGCCTCGATGGCTGCGCGCACATGCTCGCCGTCCAGATCGAGTCGGTTGGGCTGGGCGTTGATCTCCAGGATTGTGCCGGTGTCCTGAGCCGCACGTAGCACAGCATCGAAGTCCAGATTCAGGCGGTCGCGCTGGTTAATCAGCCGGCCTGTCGGATGAGCCAGTATATCCACGTGAGGGTTGTGCATCGCCGCCACCACACGTCGAGTCATTGTCTCACGATCTTGCCGCATGCTGGTGTGGACCGAGGCCAGGACAATGTCCAACTCAGCCAGGACCTCATCCGGCAATGCCAGCGTACCATCTACGCGGATTTCCAGCTCGACGCCGGCCAGCACCCGGAATGGTGCCAGTTCTTCGTTCAGCGCGTCGATGAGCTTGCGCTGCTGCCGCAGACGCTCAGGAGAAAGGCCCTGCACGATGCCCAGTCCCAGGCTATGATCGGTGATGGCGATGTACTCGTAGCCCTTAGCCCTGGCCGCGTGAGCCATCGCCTCCAGCGAATCGTGACCGTCGCTGGCTTCGGTGTGCATCTGCAGGTCGCCTCGCACGTCGGCGAGTTCAACGAGATGGGGTAGCCGGCCTGCCTGGGCCGCCTCGAATTCCCCTTGCGCCTCCCGCAACTCCGGCGGAATCCACGGCAACCCCAGCGTGCCGTACACCTCCTCCTCAGTCTCACAACGGATGATGGAACCATCTTCCCGTTTGAACCCGTGCTCGCTGAAGCTCAGGCCCTGGCTAAGCGCCAATTCTCGCAACTCGATGTTGTGCTGTTTTGAACCGGTGAAGTGTTGAAGAAGGGAGCCATACTCGCGACGAGGCAGAACGTAGAGATCAACCTGCAGCCCATTGTGGAGAATGACCGAGGCTTTGGTGTCGCCGTGAGTCTGCACCCGAGCAATCTCCGGCAGTTTGACGAAGAAATCGGTCACGGTTTGCGGGTCGTCGGACGCTGCCAAAAGATCGATGTCGCCTACGGTGGGCTTACGCCTGCGCAGGCTGCCGGCAGCGTCAGCACGTTGAACCGCCGGGCACTCACGCAGGCCGGCCAGCAAGCGCTCAGCGACAGGTAGAGCATCGCCCAGGAG
>CAYYSH010000136.1:0-7754 GCA_964474265.1 uncultured Anaerolineales bacterium | reverse complement strand
GGCAGGAACAATCCGTTCATACAGGAAGGAGTTGGCCGGCATGTGGACTCGATCCTGTTGACGAGAGGATTCATTTGGAGTCTCTTGCACCATTATCAAACCTGACCAAAAATCCGCAAGCCTATTTTATCAGTTTAATCCAAGTATACACAAAGTTACGTGAGAGTCAAACAACAAACGACTTCATGTAGAGAGAAAAATATCATCATGTAGGTTTCCACATATTTAGCCCCTTCTTTCTGTATTATTGTAGTAGTCTTAGTAGGCTTGTGGATAGTGTGGAAAACCTTAGCCTTGATCGGTGCTATCCCGTGTCCGTTGTAGGTTGGCAGTGAAGCTTGCTACAACATCTATGGTTCTTTGTGTTTTTTATGGGCTGTGTCACTTGTGGGCAGGCTGTGTGAAATCTGTGAACGGGAGGGGATAACCTTTGTTATGGACCGCCTTTGTATCGTATCCGGAACCCAAGTGTGATGTATGGGAATCGTATACATGTAGTGGGGTAAAGCGTATGGAAACACAAGGAGTGGTGTTTGGTGGGCGTTGGTTGGTCGTGGGAGAAAAGGCTTAAAAATCCACAGTTATCCCCAATTCATTTGGGTTATCCACAGATATCCGCGAGTTATCCACAGAGGCAGGCAAATCTGCCTGCCTCTGTGGACACACCGACGAGGGAATCAAGGTGGGTGGTCAGGGTGCACACCGGCGGTCTTGCAATGTTTGGAGAAAGTGGATCTGGCAAGACCGCCGGCGGAGGTGCCGCTGCTGCCCTAACTCCCTACTGATCGATACATCAGGTTCTTGATAGCGATAATTGCGCGTCTCATTGAGTCATCGTGGGCAATCAGATCAGATATTTTCTGATGAGCGTGCATGACTGTTGAGTGATCGCGGCCTCCTAATTCCTCACCTATCTGTGGGAACGACAGGTCAGCCTCTTCTCGCAGCACGTACATGGCAACCTGACGCGGTAGTGCGACACGCCGGCTCCTCGACCGCCCCAGAAGGTCCTCCACGGTCAGGTCATAATAGCCGGCCACGATCTTCAGAATGACAGGCACAGACGGCGGCTCCGGCTTAGAGGCCAGGAGCTCGGCAAGTGCGCGGGATGCTGTCTCAACCGTAACCGGAAGATTCATGCATCTTGCATACATGACTACGCGGTTTAGCGCACCTTCAAGTTCTCGAATGTTACTGTCGATGCGGTGGGCAATCATTTCCAGCACTTCCGGCGACACCGGTACAGGCTGTCGCTCTGCCTTCGATTGGAGTATGGCGATGCGGGTCTCGAGATCGGGTGGCTGGATATCTGCAGTGAGACCCCACTCGAACCGGGAGCGCAGGCGCTCTTCCAGTGTCGTGAGGGCCTTCGGGTGCCGGTCACTGGTGAGGACGATTTGCTTATTGGCGCCATGGAGCGTGTTGAAGGTGTGAAATAACTCTTCCTGGATTCGTTCTTTGCCGGCGATGAACTGAATATCATCAATGAGGAGCACGTCCAGATCGCGGTACTTCTCGCGGAAGGCCTCTGTTGTCTGTGTCCGGATGGCGGTGATCAAGTCATTCGTGAACTGCTCGGATGACACGACGCGGACTTTCAGACCGCGGGCGGCTGGCAGGTGGCCGGCTGCATGGAGCAGATGGGTCTTGCCCAGACCAACACCTCCGTAAATGAAGAGCGGGTTGTAGTGACGTTCAGCCGGGTGCTCGGCGATGGCCAGAGCCGCTGCATGCGCCAGCCTGTTTCCGGTACCAACGATAAAAGTATCGAACGTGTAGCGAGGATTGAGATGCGTATAAGAATTGCTCTTTCCGTTGCCATTCATTGTGCTTCCACCGTCCTCTGTCCGCGTGGTCGGGCTGGCCGGCGTTTCATTTGGCAAGTTCTGGAGCAGTTCAACCGGCGCATCATCCTTTAAGCGAGGTCGAACGCGGAATTGAATATCAACTGACCGGCCAAGGATACCGGAAACTGTGTGCTTGATTTTGTCCTGCAGCCGGTTTTCTAGCCAGTCCTTGGCATATGCATTCTGTGTGCCTATAATCAATACGGCATCTTCATTCTCGACCTGATCTGTGGACTCGCCGCCGGCGTGAGTGCGGGACTCGTAGGCAATGACACAGGTGCCTTTCAACCACGTATCAAACGTAGCACGAGGCATCTGAAGCTGCAACTCGCCGAGTGCGGCCTGCCACACTACGTCGATATGGTGTTTGGGCTTCGATCTTTGCGACGAACTCAGGTCAGTTGAGCTTTGCCCATTAGATGCTGATAGGGTATTCGGTGTGAGTCTCACAGTACGCCTGCCTGACTGTATGTTGTTGATTTTAGGGTAGGAAGACCCTGGCCGGTAAAGTAGCCGAATTTCTGGACACGAAGCCTCATGCCGGCTATCTTACCGGTTAGGCAAGAGCTATTGAACTGGATGTTGCGCTTGTATGCGCCAAAGTGATACTTTGACCGTGGGGATGCGGCGAGGGTGGGGACCGGATCGCATTAACGCCGACGAGGATGCCAATAACATGGCCAGGCGTTTCCTACGGATCCGGGAGGGGAAGCAGAACCGACTCCAGGGCGCACAGCCTGAGTGGGTGACTGCTCGGACTCGATCCCGCGCTATCGCAACCCCTCGCATGGACCACATCGCGTATAAGCTTCTCGATTGTTATGGATCTGGGTAACGCGAGGTATGCAATTTCCCGAGGTGGGAACAAAACCCATTCGCCGAACTCATCAACGGTCGCGGGACTTATTGTACCAGAAACTGCCCCCATTTTCAAGACCCCTTAGAGAGGGGATTTAACAGTCCTTCAACGGGCCGTGATACAAGATGTTGAAGCTTTCAGGCTGTTCGCCCCCCACATATTGGAATCAAGTCAAAAATCGGCCTCAAAATGCGGTCTATAATGTACCTTAAAACTGGTATAACTTTTAAGCATTTTAAAAAGAGCCGGGGCGTATGCAGTTTGGCAATCGAATCAACCGGACTTTGACAGCTCTAATGCATTCATGTATGCTTGCCTTATGTCAGAAGAGTATTTCTTTGATGAAGCCAGAATCTATGTAAAGGCTGGCGATGGTGGCGATGGCGCCGTCGCTTTTCGCCGCGAAAAGTACGAACCCTTTGGTGGGCCGGCCGGCGGCCATGGCGGCCGTGGTGGAGACGTGATTATCTATGCTGATCCGGCCCTAAACACATTGCTGCCCTTCAAACGCCGGCAGCACTTCAAGGCGGGAGCCGGCGGCCATGGCGGTGGCAACAAGAAACGCGGTGCAGACGGTGCGGATGAACGGATCGCTGTCCCTGTGGGCACCGTCGTCCACGATGCTGAAACCGGGCAGGTGTTGGCAGACCTGACGCAGCCGGGACAGGAAGTGGTCGTTGCCCGGGGTGGCCGGGGTGGCCGAGGCAACTCGGCCTTCGCCACGCCCACCAATCAGGCACCGCGGTTTGCGGAAAAGGGGGAGCCTGGGGAGGAGCGTTGGTTGTTCCTCGAGCTCAAGCTCATCGCCGATGTCGGGATCATTGGCATGCCCAATGCGGGCAAATCCACATTGCTTTCTGTCATTAGCGCTGCCCGCCCAAAGATTGCAAATTACCCTTTCACCACACTCAGCCCGAACCTGGGCGTCGTGTCCGTCGGGTATCGGGACTTCGTCGTGGCTGACATTCCAGGACTGATTGAAGGAGCTCATGAGGGAATCGGGTTAGGGGATAAGTTCTTGCGGCATGTGGAGCGAACGCGCTTGTTGATCCATCTACTGGATGGCGCGTCTCAGGATCCTCTCAACGATTTCGACGCCATCAACCGGGAGTTGGCGCTCTATAGCCGCCGGCTTGCCGAAAAACCGCAATTGGTGGTTTTGAACAAGATCGACCTCCCTGACGCCCGCGCGATCTGGCCTTTGATTCAGGACGAGATGGCTCAGCGTGGCCTGCCGGCCATGGCCATCTCCGCCGTGACGCAGGAAAACGTGCGGGAGATGCTGACCCGGATCGTCGCGATGCTGGATGAGCTGCCACGCGAGCGCGAATCGGTCGTTGAAGAGCTTCCCGTGCTGCGTCCGACAGACACGGATGATGCGTTTCGCCTGTTCCGGCGGGGCCGGCGCGAGACGCCCGATCAACCGTTGACCTGGCGTATCGAAGGCAAAAGGGTCGAGCGGATTGCGGCCATGACGGACTGGAATAACGATGAAGCGATTGCCCGCTTCCAGCGGCAATTGCGAGCACTGGGTGTGATTGAGGCTTTGGAACGAGCGGGTGTTCAGGATGGAGACACTGTCATCATCGGAGAGGTGGAGCTCGAGTGGTCGCAAGGAGGAGAAGAGGGGGAATGGGAGTGAGAATTGGTGTATTTGGTGGCACTTTTGACCCTCCACACATCGGGCATCTGGTGGCAGCCGAGGAAGCGCGTGTGCAACTTGGTCTGGCGCAGGTCGTGTTCGTGCCGGCCGGCACCCCACCCCACAAGCTAGGCGAACCTGTGAGCCCGGTCACCCACCGCGTGGAAATGATCACGCGCGCCGTGGCGTCCAACCCTCATTTTCTCGTCTCCTTAGTGGATGTAGAGCGACCCGGGCCGTCTTTCACGGTCGATATGCTGCGAACGCTTCGTGATCAGTGGCCGGCGGACACGGAGATATACTTCATTATGGGGGAGGACTCGTTGGAAGATCTGCCCACCTGGCATGCCCCCGAACAATTGCCAGAGCTTTGCCGGCTGGCTGTGGTCAACCGGCCCGGCTATGAAGCCGACATGGACGAGCTGGAAGTGATCATCCCTGGCCTTTCTCAGAAAGTGGACGCCGTGGCCATGCCATTGCTCGATGTCTCCTCGACCGATCTCCGAGGGCGAGTTCGACAGGGCCGGCCCCTTCGATACTATGTGCCGGCTGAAGTAGAAGCCTATATCCGGGCGCACGATTTGTATGCTTGACAATGCACCTTCATTTATGGTAATATGCAGTAGCACTTCTAAAACATCCTCGCCTGGGTAGTAATTCTCTCGCCAAACGCGTGCCCTTGCGAAAATTCTACATTCGAACATACCTGTTGAGGACATCAGCGTTCAGTCGATTCGATTGAGCGAGGTCTCCATCTCGAACCGTGATGTGAAGGGGGTGATAACTTACACCAGGATCGCATCCTCAGTTTTGGTATCGACCCATCAGGAAAGAAAGGATTCCGGAGGAGAACAGGAGCATAGAGATGAATCGAAAACAACTGCTACTACTTGCTGGTATCGTCCTTTTGGCCATCGTGTTGGGAGCATGCGCTCAACAGGGTCAGCAGGAAGTCAAGGAAGTTGAAGTTACCCGGGTCGTGGAAGTGACGCGAGAGGTTTCTGGGCCGGCTGCCCAGCCGCCGGCGAAAAAGGGAATCCTGCAGACAGTTCGGGAGCGGGGCAAGCTCGTATGTGGTAGCCGAACAGACCTGGCCGGCTTTGGCTACCTGGACGAAAATGGTCGCAACGTTGGGTTCGACGTGGATCTGTGCCGCGCGGTGGCGACGGCCGTCCTCGGCGATCCAGAAGCCGTGGAGTTCGTTCCTCTGACAGCGGCCGAGCGTGGTCCGGCTTTGCAGACGGGCGAGGTGGACTTACTTTCGCGGAACGTGACGTGGACCACAACACGGGATGCGCAGTGGGGCAACTTCACGATTATCATGTTCTACGACGGTCAGGGGTTCATGGTGCCCACAGCCAGCGGTATCACGACCATCGAGGAACTGGATGGCGCCACAATCTGTGTGACCAGCGGCACCACGACGGAGCTGAACCTGGCTGACGCTTTCCGCCAGCGGGGACTGGACTTCACACCAGTGGTGTTCGAGGACACGGCCACGGTGTATAGCACCTACGAGAGCGGTGGCTGTGACGCGACGACCAGTGATAAGTCCCAGCTCGCGGCCATCCGCAGCGGCTTTGCCGACCCGGACGCCCATCGCATTTTGGACATCACGATCTCCAAGGAGCCGTTGACGCCGGCGGTACCCAGCGGGGATGACCAGTGGTTCGACATCGTCAAGACCGTGATGGCCGTTCTCATCAACGCCGAGGAACTGGGCGTGACATCGCAGAATATAGACGAGATGATGAAGAGCGATAACGTGCAGGTTCGCCGGCTGCTGGGTATTGAAGGTGACTTCGGGCAAGGTGATCTGGGGCTGGACCAGGACTTCGCCGCGAAGGTCATACGCGCAGTGGGCAACTACGGCGAAATCTACGACCGATACATGGGGCCAAATGGCGATGCGTTCACGCTCCCGCGTGCGCAGAACAAGCTATGGAGTGACGGTGGCCTCATCTACGCACCCCCACTCCGGTAGATTTGCTCTCGGATTTACGAACAGGTGCAGCCCCAACCCTGGGGCTGCACCCCAACTATCTGTGACGACGTTTAGCGATGAGAGAGAGCCGTACCGGCATTCGTGTGCTGACTTATAAAGGTGTCCCACTCTGGCGGGACATTCGTGTCATCCAGGCTGTGGCCCAGATCGTATCTGCACTTGTTGTACTGGGTTTCCTGGCGTTTTTCATCGACAACGTGCTGAAAGCGGCGGACGCGCGGGGCCTGAATCTGGGCTTCGATTTCCTGAAGGAGACAGCCGGCTTCCCCATCGGCGAGTCGGTGATCAGCTACCACCCCTCTAACACGTTTGGCAGAGCCTTCGTGGTAGGCCTGCTGAACACCCTGAAAGTAGCCGGCGTCGGGGTCGTGCTGGCAACGATCCTGGGCATCATTATCGGGGTGGCGCGCCTCTCTTCCAACTGGCTGGTCCGCAATCTCGCCAGTGCGTATATTGAAACGATTCGCAACGTGCCGCTCCTCGTGCAACTCTTCTTCTGGTTCTTCGCAGTGTTCCGGCGCCTGCCCCCAGTTCAAGAGAGTATCCAGATGGGCGGCTTGATTTTCCTGAATCAGCGCGGTGTGTACATGGTGTGGTTTGACCCGACACCGACCTTCAGAACCTGGCTGATCGTGCTGCTGGCCGGCGTTGTCCTCTCAGTAGTTCTGTGGCTGGTTCTCAGCCGATGGCAGTTGCAAACGGGGCGATCCACCTACCCGGTTCTCACCGCGCTGGTGGTGCTGATCCTTGTGCCGGCGGTTGGCTGGGTTCTGATGTCTCAGCCGCCGTTAACTCTTGACCTGCCAGTCCTTGGGCGATTCAACTATGAAGGCGGCATCCGGCTCACAAACCAATTCTCAGCCTTGCTGGTGGGACTGGTAATCTACACAGCCTCCTTCATCGCTGAGGTTGTGCGCGCCGGCATCCAGGCCGTCTCTCGGGGACAGGTTGAAGCTGCCCGTGCCATTGGGTTGAGCAACCTCCAGGCGTTGCGACTGGTGATCTTTCCGCAGGCACTGCGTGTGATCATTCCCCCGTTGATCAGCCAGTACCTGAATCTAACCAAGAACTCGAGCCTTGCCATCGCCATTGGCTACCCGGATGTCTTCACCGTGGGGCGAATCATGATCAACCAGGCCGGGCGTGCAGTGCCGGTCTTTGCCATGGTGATGGTGGCGTATCTGGTGATGAGCCTAACCTATTCGGTTGTATTGAATTTGTATAATCGGCGAATTCAGTTTGTGGAGCGGTGAGATGAGCGTTGTCACCGAGCGGATCCAGCGGCCTGAAGTCCCGTTCAACCCGATTACCTGGGTGCGGAAGAATCTCTTCAACACCTGGTACAACGCGGTGTTGACCATCATTTCTGCCTGGTTTACCTACAAGGTGGTATCTGGCATC
>CAYYSH010000135.1:0-7770 GCA_964474265.1 uncultured Anaerolineales bacterium | reverse complement strand
GGGCCGACCGGCATGCCATGATCGTCAACCAGCCGGCCGTAGAGGTCGCCGGCAGTTACATCCGCCCAGACGATCAGATGACGGCGTGCTCCTTCATCAAAAGCGACTGCCGGCCACCGCTGAGTGCCTGGGCCGGCAAAGATGCGAAAGGGCTCGCCAAGAGCCGGCGGTGGCTGCTGAGCAGCCGCATAGCGAAAGATAGCGAAGACGCCTGCCGTGACAATCAGGCAGGCCAAGAGGAGCCGGGCAGCCCGTGCGGAAGCCGGCCGCGACACACGTCGAAACAATTGGGCTCGGGGTGGGGAGCCCGCTCCCATGATGCTATATGGTCAGCCTACCTGCCGGCGGCCTGTCCCGGGCACGGTCGGCCGGGCGGCAATGCGATGCCTGTAAACCAGAAGGCCGGCACAGATGATTATCGACGCCACCGCAATGATCTGAGCCGTCGGGATGCCGCCAATCGTCCACGCATCCGGCCTTTGAAACTCCACAAGGAACCGGCCCAATGGATAGAGAATGCCATACGACAGCAAGAGATCGCCGGGTCGTAGCCGATTCTCAAACCGGCGCGCAATGTAGAGGAGCACACCCACTACCAGGAGGTTCCACAGCGACTCATAGAGGAAAGTCGGATGAAATCGCGCGTCAGGTGGCAGGTCTGCAAATTGTGGTAACCGATGGGCTTGATCAATGCGGATACCCCATGGAAGGTTGGTTGGCTTCCCATAAAGCTCCTGATTGAAGAAATTGCCCCAGCGACCGATGGCCTGCCCCATCGCCAGGCCAATGACGCCGATATCGGCCCAATCGAAGAAGCGAAGGCCGGCGAAGTGGGTATAGATGAACAGCCCGAGCAGCCCGCCAACAATGGCACCATAGATCCCCAACCCGCTGATGCCCGTGAGTTGCCCATCTCGCCAGAATCGCACGATGTCGATGGGGTGTTGACGATAGTAGTCCCATCCCTGAGCACCGCCGGCGGGACTGGAGATGACGTGGTACAGCCGTGCGCCTATCAATCCGAGAATCAAACAGACGACCAAGGCATTCCAGACGTGATCCGGGTCCCAGCCGCGCCGCTGGGCCTCCAGACTGGCCAGCCAGGCACCCACGAGTGCACCAGTAGCAATCAACAAACCATACCAGTAGACGGTGACAGGCCCTATTTGAAAGGCAATTGGGTCAGGCTGCATGTAAAGTATCCTTTCACGAGTATGGGCACGCTATTTGCGTGAATTGGGTCGGAGGGCGTACCGATCCAACCTGCATTGCCCCGATAACCAGAGAGTATCAGTCGAACTTCTGTGATTATATTCGGAGTGTGAGCCGGCGTCAACCGCAGCAAAGCATCAACGTGCCCTCCGCATGGCGCGACCGAGAGTTTGACAACCCCACAGACGACATGTATAATAGGCCACACAATTCGCCAGGAACGAACTGAGCACAGCCCGGGTCTGTTCCACAGACCAACCATGTCGATTTCCGCGACAATTGTAAGAACCTGGTGAGCAGCATTCCGGAGAAAGCCCCGGACGTGCACCGTTGAGCGTAAGATCTGCCACTAACTCCCAGCCACCTCTATGTTACCCTAAACAAGATACAATGTTGGCCGGGAAATCACTCACAGAACGGTGGCAAGGGGGTTTGAAGATGAACCACCACTTAGAAGCGTATGTCTCCGAGAGCTGCTTTGGCTGTGACGAGGCGCGGGCGATTGCCGAAGAGATGTCAACACGGTTTCCAAATCTGCATGTAGAAGTCATTAACCTGGATGAGCCGGAAGCCGAACGCCCGCCGGCAGTATTCGCAGTACCCACATTCCTGCTCAATGGCGAATTGCTGTGGTTGGGCAATCCACCGCGTGATGAGGCGGTGCGACAGATTGCGGAATTCCTGAAAGAAGGCCAGCAGGTTTAGAGCCTGTCCGATATGTGTTTATCGCACAAGTCTGGCACCCCAGACACGATCTGAATTGCTACGACCATCTCTTCGGACAGGCACCTAGTCGGAGGAGGCACGTCATGGCTGCAACACACACTCTGAGACGCCAGAAGATGTTGAGCAAGCTCCGATACCTCTCGGAGATCGACATCTTCCAGGATTTGACCCCTCAGGACATGGATTGGATGGACAGCGTCACCACCATGACCACGTGCGAAAAAGGACGCGTTTTCTACACACCCGACGAAACCGGCGAAGTCCTGTTTCTCCTGAAAAAGGGAAGAGTGCAGTTGTATAGGATCTCTCCCGAGGGAAAAAAGCTGGTCATTGCCACGTTAGGGCCAGGTAGCATTTTTGGCGAGATGTCCATGGTTGGGCAAGGCATGCACAACACCTTTGCAGAAGCGGTGGACGAGTGCACCCTGTGTGTAATGAGCCGCGCTGATTTGGAGCGGGTGTTGGTCAGCAAACCCCAGGTCGGCCTTCGCATTGTGGAGACCCTCGGGCAGCGGTTACGTGAGGCCGAAGCACGCTTAGAAGACATCGCCTTCAAGAATATCCCGGCGCGGTTGGCCTCGTTGCTACTGCGACTATACGAGGAACATGGTGAGACCATTGAGGGCTACACTCATCAGGATCTCGCCGAGATGATCGGGACGTACCGGGAGACCACGACGCAGACGTTGAACGATTTCAAGCGCGACGGTCTTCTAGACATCGGGCGCAAACGACTCGTGTTGTATGACCTGGAAGGCTTGAGAGCGATCGCTGAACAGTAGCCACGGCGGTAATTACACATCCGTTGACTGAGAAGTTGAAAGGGTCGAAGAATGTCCATTTTTGATGCTATGCGTCGCGTGGAGCGGCTTCGAGAAGCGGATCGCCGGCGACAAGAAAGAAACCTGGGGACTGGACGGCTGCCCCCAGGACAGGTGCTCACCGAGAAGTTCCCTGTTCTCCACTACGGCGGAATTCCCAGAATCGATCTGGCGGACTGGACCTTCGAGGTGTGGGGCTCGGTAGAAGAGCCTCTCGTCCTGGATTGGGACGCCTTCAGTGCCCTCCCTCAGACGACCATCACAGCCGACATCCATTGCGTGACTCGCTGGAGCAAGTTCGACACCACCTGGACAGGCGTGGCCGGCAAGGACATCTTGCAACTCGTCAAAATCAAGCCCGAAGCCTCACACGTCATGGTACATGCATACGGCGGCTACACAACCAACCTGCCTATCGAAGCCTTGCTAGACGAAGATGTGGTCTTCGCCATCCTGTATGATGGAAAGCCTCTCACCCCTGAGCATGGTTGGCCAATGCGGCTGGTTGTACCCAGGCGCTACTTCTGGAAAAGTGCCAAGTGGTGCCGCGGTCTGGAGTTTATGCCACATGACCGGCGTGGGTTTTGGGAGATGTACGGCTACCATAATGACGGCGACCCATGGAAAGAAGAACGCTTTGGTTAAGCAGCGCGCCGGCCAGCGTGTTATGTAAGCAAGCTGCCTTGGATTCTCAGGCAGCTTTTTCGTGCCATAGCGCACAACCTGTCAGCTTGCTACATCAGGGGCCAGACGCTGACCCCATGGTCTGCAGCTATGGACGCAACTTCTGAGGCTATCGGTGAGCGCAGAACTTGAAGCGGAGAGCCAAAGCCAGACGCAAGAGCGCACGTTCTTCAGCCTGAACAGCTCGCTGTGGGCCTGCCTTATCGCGAGCCTTGTGCTCCGGGGAGCCGCTTCCGCGATGGGGGTCATGGTCGGCTTCTACCTGCGTCACCTTCATGACGCCGGCATCCAAAACGCCACCCCCCTAACCGTCGCACTGTTTGCTGTCGCCTTTTTCGCCACTGAACTTATCGGTGCCCCGATCTTCGGCGCATGGAGTGATCGCTACGGGCGGAAACCATTTATGGTCTTGGGGCCACTCTTTGGGGCTATAGCAGTCCAGATCACAGCCGTAACGGCCGCGTTGCCTCTGTTGCTCATCACGCGTCTGCTGGAAGGGCTCTCAACAGCCAGTTCGCTGCCGGCCACCCTCAGCTACATCTCCAACGCCACGAGCCACAATCCTGTAGCGCGTGGGCGTGCTGTCAGCCTATGGGAGATCACCACCATCGGTGGCCTGGCATTGGGCTTCCGCGCTGCCGGCACGCTGTGGGATGACTTTGGTCGTACTGGGTTCAGCATTGTGGCAGTCATTTACCTGCTCAGTGCAGTCATCTTCTACTGGGGCATGCGCCATCAACCTCGTGCCACACCGACAGAGCCATCTGAAACCCACCGGCTGATTCAGGTCCTGCGCCAAGATGATATCTTGCGCTTCGCGCCGGCCTGGGTAGCTTTCAGTGCCATCGTTGGCCTGTGGTTGAATCACCTGCCATATCAGCTCAGCGGCGCCGTTCGACATCCCAGTCAAAACCTGACCGGTGGCTTTTCTGGTCGGGGCATAGGTACAATGCTGGCCGGCTACGCCCTGCTGTTTTCCGTAGGTGTCTTCCTGTGGGGGTTGACTTTCGCTCGCATCCGGCGGGTGATCATCATGCTGATCGCCAATGTCGGGGTTTTCATTGCCACGTTCGCCTCTTATGGGATCAACCACGTCCCGCTGGACGCACGCGGTATTGTCATACTCCTGGGCGTGGTGTTTGTGGGTGGTGTCCTTCTGGAAAGTGGATTCACGCCGGCGGCCCTGGGTTATCTGGCTGACATCTCCGAAAACTATCTTGAGGATCGGGGCGCGATCATGGGGCTGTACTCGGTGCTTCTGGGGATTGGGCAGTTGATCGGGGGTGGAGTTGGTGGGCCGTTTGCACAGCGGTGGGGCATGGATGGCGTCATCCTGCTCACCGCGCTCTTTGCCCTGGTCGCCCTGGCGACGGTACTACGCCTGTATCAAATCGAGAACAACCTGGCCCGCGCCGAGAAGCAATCACCAACGGACAATAATCCCTGATTACCGAAGGTCGCTCGGTCCGCCCATGACCCCGTGACAACGGTTGCAACTCGGAAACACGTCGATTTCGCGGATGAAGAAGGCGCGCTCGTCCCCCTCCTGGTGAGACACGTGACACGCGACACAAAAGATGTCAGGTGCTTCGGGGTCATCCATCAAGTTGTGGAAATGGTTCTCGAAACCCTCCCGCCTGACGGTCTCATCGTGACACTGCCGGCAGTTCGGGTTAGACAGTGGCTGCGTCATCCGCGCCGGCTGCATGTATCGCCCGGTGGCAAACTGGACAGTATCGCCGGCAGCCACAACCAGCGTCTCTAACCGATCCTGCAGCCCGACACCCCCGTGGCAATCAATACACCGAGTATCCGCCTTCAGATGATGAAATGCTGCCAGGTCAATACCCCCCTTCTCAGCATCGATGGAGCGTTCGTAGTACATCGTCTCCGGCTGGGTGTGACAGGCAGCACAGAAAGAATCCCGGGTCTCAAGATACACCCCACCGCCGGCCACTGCTACGCCGGCCACCACAGCCGCGGCGATCAAGCTCACAACAACTCGGATCACTGACCAACCGCACCCTCATCCACGCTCGATCCGCGCCACCACCGTGTGTATTTCCGAGGTGCCATCCGGGAAAGAACCACCCAGAAGTCGAAACGAAGGCCGTTCCTGGACCACGCCGGCACCGTCCGTGGCCCTGGCCCAGATAGTGGTCTTGCTGGCTGTGGCCGGCACATCCCAGTTGTACCGCCAGTGCACCCACACAAGATCGGATGGTCCACGCTGCAACGCCGCCTCATGCCAGGTTCTCCCGTCATCCGTGCTCACCTCAACCCGGGCCACCCCCGACTCGCCGGCAAACGCCACCCCGCCGATCGTGTACACGGCATCGCTGATCCGCTGACCGTCCTTCGGCGCATCAATCCGAGAGTTGATCTTGACAAATGCCTCATTGGACCAGCCCTGACTTTCCCAATACCCGTTTTCGTGGCCGTCGATCACCTCCATCTGCGTGATCCATTTGGGTTGCTTCTGGCCATACCGGCCCGGGATGAGAATGCGGAGCGGATAGCCATGCGCGCGCGGCAACTGCTGCCCGTTCATTTCGTACACCAACAACACATCATCGCGCATCAACGCTTCCACGGGCAGGCTGGTCCAATAGTGGTCGGCAGCGCGCATCACGACCTCCTGCGCGCCGGCCTGGATGCCGGCATGTGCCAACAGCGGCTTGAGCGAGATGCCCGTCCACTCGGCATTGCCGATCAGATCACCTCCCACCGGATTGCCGATACACTCCAGCGTACGCATCTCGGTCACAGCTTCACGCGCTTTGATCTCATCCAGTGACAACACGATGGGGTTGTCCACCAGACCGCCAATGCGAAACTCAAACGTCTGAGGGTCAACGTCAGGTCCCAGTTTGTCGTTGCTGAAAGTCTGAACGTAAAATTGGTGGTTGGGGGTGATGAACAGTGGCATCCTGGAGGCCGGCTCAACCGTGGTCGTTGGAGCTGCAACACCGGACGCGGTAGCTGTGACTGGCCTGGGCTGGGCCGGCTGGGAGACGCTGTTTCCGACAACTCTCCCGCACGCCGCTGCCACCGAGCCGGCCAATCCAAGCACGGTCAATCGCAACATCTCCCGCCGTGTCACCTGTCGCACATTCGCCTCCCGCTTCCTTATCGGCAACTACAGAAATCATCAACTATGCCAATACACCGCCCGTATTCTACCACAGCAGTTCACCCGATGCAATCAGACGCTGCCCGTCCGACTTCGTCTAAATCTGAGGGCCGGCCACATGGCCAGTGGACAGCCCGTGTGTTTTATGTTATATTTAGTTCGCGGTTCGGGATAGACAGCATGGCTACACGAAAGGCTATAGGGAGGATTCATGCGGGCGGTAGACATTATTGCAAAGAAACGAGACGGCCATGAACTCACCCGGGAAGAAATCGAGTTCTTCATCAACGGCTTCACCCGGGGCGACATTCCGGACTACCAGGCTGCCGCATGGCTGATGGCTGTCGTCTGGCGTGGAATGACCGATCGGGAAACCATCGACCTCACGCTCACTATGGCTCACTCCGGCGAGATCCTGGACCTGAGCGACATCGGTCCCGTGGTGGTCGACAAACACTCCACGGGCGGTGTGGGCGATAAGACAACCATCGCCATCGGCCCGATGGTGACGGCTACCGGGCTACCCATGGCCAAGATGAGCGGCCGCGCGCTGGAATTCTCCGGCGGCACGCTCGACAAGCTCGAATCCATTCCTGGCTACAAAGTTCCCCTGAGCCGCGATGAGTTCCTGGAACAGGTGCGGCGGGTCGGTCTGGCGGTCGCCGGCCAGACCGGGGATCTGGTGCCGGCTGACGGCAAGCTCTATGCGCTTCGCGACGTTACCGCCACTGTGGAAAGCGTCCCTCTCATTGCCAGCTCCATCATGAGCAAGAAGATTGCCTCTGGCGCCAATGTCATCGTCCTGGACGTCAAAGTGGGTCGAGGGGCCTTCGTGCACACCGAGGCCGAGGCGGTGGAATTGGCCAGAAAAATGGTCGCCATTGGCCGCGGCGTTGGCCGGAGAGTGACCGCCATCGTCTCGGACATGAATCAACCGCTGGGTAAGGCGGTGGGGAATGCGTTGGAAGTGGAGGAGGCTATCGCGACGCTGCGAGGCCAGGGGCCGGCGGACTTCACCGAACACTGTATGGTTATCGCCTCCCACCTTCTTATCCTTGGAGGCAAGGCCAAGGACACGCAGGAAGCCCGCACGATCCTGCAGAACCTGATCGAGAGCGGAGCCGCTTTGGAGCAATTCCGACGCTGGATCGAGGCCCAGGGCGGCGACCCATCAGTGACTGACGACCCGACGAT
>CAYYSH010000134.1:0-7777 GCA_964474265.1 uncultured Anaerolineales bacterium | reverse complement strand
TTGTCCTCCACGGTCTTCGCCAACGCTTCAACATCCTTGGAGGTCTCGATCAAGTTCAGGTTGTCCCGCAGCCACTGCACCAGAGCACCGGTGATGGCGATGGACCCCTCGAGAGCATACACGGCCGCCTCGTCACCCATCTTGTAAGCAAGCGTGGTGAGGAGGCCGCTCTCGCTTGGCACAGGCTCTGTACCAGTGTTGAGAAGCATGAAGCAGCCGGTACCGTAGGTATTCTTCGCCTCACCGGGACTGTAGCAGGTCTGCCCCACCAGTGCGGCTTGCTGGTCGCCCAGGTCACCGCACACCGGGATTGAGGTGCCCAGCGGGCCGCTGGCCGGCGTCGTGCCGTAGAGGCCAGGATCGCTGGATGGGCGAATCTCTGGCAGCATCTGGCGCGGGATACCCATGATGCTCAGGATCTCATCGTCCCAGTCCAATGTTTCCAGATTCATGAGCATGGTCCGGCTGGCGTTGGTCACATCTGTGACATGAGCGCCACCATCTGGCCCTCCGGTCAGCCACCAAATTTCCCATGTGTCGATGTTGCCAAAAATGGCGTCCCCGCGCTCTGCGGCTGCACGGACACCGTCCACATTGTCAAGGATCCACTTGATCTTCGGCCCCGAGAAGTAAGTCGCCAGAGGGAGACCCACCTTGGGACGGAAGCGGTCCTGGCCTCCATCCTTGGCCAGTTCATTGCAGATCCTGTCGGTGCGGGTGTCCTGCCAGACGATAGCGTTGTAGTAGGGCTTGCCGGTGTTCTTGTCCCAGACGACGGTGGTCTCGCGCTGGTTGGTCACACCAATGGCAGCAATCTCATCGGCAGACACGCCGGCCTTCTGCAGACCACCCTTGATGACGTCCTGGGTGCGCGCCCAGATTTCCATGGGGTCGTGCTCAACCCAGCCGGCCTGCGGGTAAATCTGCTCATGCTCCATCTGGTCAATACCGACAACGTTGCCACCATGATCAAAAATCATGAATCGTGTGCTGGTTGTACCCTGGTCTACCGCTGCCGCGTATTTCTTTTCTGCCATTGTACCTTGTCTCCTTTGAATGCTATGACATTACCTTGTTGCAACTCGGGCACATGCGCAAGATTGCCTACTTTTCCGAGCTTATGCACCTCCTTCCGTTGTGAAACAGCTCCGCGAAGCTACACACGTGTTGCCGTTTACTCGTTGTTTCAACCCGCCAGTTTACGCCGAATGAAATACACCAGGCCGGCGGCAAGTAGAGGTGTCACGATTGCCAGAAATGTGAATCCCACCGTCGTAGTCAGATTCGTTGACTTGGAAAACCCGTAAAACACGTTGGCGGCGTTTAACAAGGTTACCACAGCTATCACGATGATGCCTGTGCGTGGGCTTATCCATCCTGCCTTTCGTCTGGGCTCCTCCGGTTCGGCAGGCGCATCCCGGCTCCTGGTTTTGCGCCGTGTTTTTCGATTCCCCACGTCATCGCCTCCAACCAACAATGTGAGCCGAGTACATCGGTTTCTACGACTCGCCGGCCTTGCTGGCCTCAATCGTCTCGGTGATCGTCTTCAAAATCAGATAAGACGAGGTCGCACCCGGGTCTTGATGTCCAATACTGCGTTCGCCCAGATAGCTGGCGCGCCCCTTCTTCGCCAACATCGGGATCGTGTCCTTCATTCCCTGCTCGGCCGCGGCCGTCATGCGGCGCAACGCCGACACCGCATCTGCGCCATCGGCCACTGCCTCCTTCAGGGCCTCCAGCGCCGGCGTTAGAGCATCGACCATCGTTTTGTCGCCCAGGTTGGCCTTACCCCGAGCCACAACGCCATCTCGGGCTGCTTCCAGGGCGGCGGCAAAGTCGTTGATGTCCAATACGCTCTTGTCACCCAGGCTCATGCCGGCCCGCATGAAGAAGGTGCCATATAGCGGACCGCCGGCACCGCCCACAGTAGACACAAGCGTCATACCCACCGTTTTAAGGATCGTGCCAATGTCCTTGTCCTTAACACTGGGCAGTTTCTGCATCACAGCGGTGAAACCGCGATCCATGTTGATTCCGTGGTCAGCATCACCGATGGCAGCGTCCAACTGAGTGAGATACTCTCGATTCTCTTTTAATACTTCGGCAATGGCTTCGATGCACTTCACGACCAGATCTGTGTCACCTAGTGTCGTCATCAGTAGTTACCCTCGCGTTTGCTGATATCGCCCCCGCATGCCCCGGCCGATCACGGAGCGATCAGGCGACGAGAATTTGCCGCCTGATCGCTCCCTCAGGGGGTCAGCCGGGAAGCATGACGGAACGGATTCACATCCCCCAGCGCAGAGCCGGCGTCTTAACCGGCGCATCCCAGAGGTCAATTAACTCATCGTCCATCTTCAGCAGAGTGATGGAGCAGCCGGCCATCTCCAGTGACGTGATGTAGCGGCCGATCAGGTTGCGAACAATCTCAATCCCTTTGCCCTGACAAATCTCGTGCAGCTTCCGATAGATGATGTACAGCTCGATGTCCGGTGTACCACCCATGCTGTTGACAAAGGCGAGCACGCGGTCACCTTCCTTGAACGGCAGATCGCTGATGACAGCCTCGGCTAACATCTCAGTGATCTCGTCAGCGGTCTTGAGCTTCATTCGCTCCCGGCCCGGCTCACCGTGAATGCCGATGCCGATCTCCATCTCGTCCTCAGCGAGCTCGAAGGTGGGTTTGCCGGCCGTCGGGACCGTGCAGGGAGTCAAGGCCATCCCCATGCTGCGCGCATTGGCGTTCACCCGCTGGCATAGCTCTGTCACCTTGGCCAGATCGTCACCCCGTTCGGCCGCCGCACCGCAAATTTTCTCTGCCAGGACGGTAGCGCCCACACCGCGCCGGCCAGAAGTATACAGGCTATCTTCCACTGCCACATCATCGTTGATGACCACTGAGCTCACTTCGATGCCCTCGGCTTGAGCCAGCTCAGCCGCCATCTCGAAGTTCATGATGTCGCCGCTGTAGTTCTTGACGATGTGGAGCACGCCGGCCCCGCCATCAACCTCCTTGGTGGCTTCCAGCATTTGATCGGGCGTCGGGCTGGTGAATACAGCCCCTGGACAGGCCGCGTCCAACATCCCGATCCCAACGAATCCACCGTGCATTGGCTCGTGCCCGCTGCCACCGCCAGAGACGATGCCAACCTTGCCCTGAACAGGCGCGTCGGCCCGCACGATGTAGTTAGGATTGAAATGTACTCTTACCAGGTCGGGGTGTGCAACTGCAATGCCGGCAAGTTCTTCTTCTACAACATCCTCAGGCTTGTTGATCAGCTTTTTCATGACCTACTCCTTTCTCCGCCGCAGGGAGAGGGTGAGGGAAGGAGGGATTTGCCCCTTCGCTTCCCTCAC
Organism: uncultured Anaerolineales bacterium; assembly: GCA_964474265.1. GTDB lineage: Bacteria > Chloroflexota > Anaerolineae > Epilineales > JAANWY01 > CAYYSH01. Next base: position 4,420 of record CAYYSH010000134.1, on the reverse strand, counting down.
ATTCGATGAACCCCGCAGCGTTTACGCAGCCTCGCTCACAGTTGGCCTTGGAAACCTGGCTGATTACTCGGACTCTCCAGCCAGGAAGGGGGTGATAAACCAGTCGTAAGTGAGGGCACCCAGCGGGCCACCAATTAGTGGCCCAATGACTGGTGCAACCAGCCAGTAGAGACCACTGAAGAGACCTGTCGTACCAACAAGGACACCAAAGACCCTCGGCCCGAAGTCACGGGCGGGATTGATCGCGTAACCGCTGGGACCACCCAGGGACAGACCGATGGATAGAACAACGAAGCCGATGAGGAGCGGCGCCATGTTCGCCCCAGGGCCCAAATTCTTCGCATCGATCATTGCCAACACACCCCACAGCAATACCGCCGTGCCGATGATCTCGGCAATGGTCGCGTTGGTAAGCGAATAAGTCCCAAGCGGCGTCGTTCCTGAGCCACCCCAGAAAGCCTGGCCGAACACAGAACCTGGCCCTGTGCACCACACGTTGGGCATGCCGGCTGCAACCAGACCCTCGCGGTAAACCAGGTACACACCCAGTGCCCCCAGGAAAGCGCCGATGACCTGCGCAATCATGTAGGGAATGACTTTGGCCCACTCAAACCCGCGCTTGACAGCCAGGGCCAGCGTGACAGCGGGATTGATGTGCGCGCCGGAGACACCGCCGGCAACGTACACCGCCACAGCCACTGCGAAACCCCACCCGAACGCAATCGTGTTCCAGTCATAACCGGGGGCAGCCACACGAGGGGCGAGCCCGACATTGGCCACGACCCCATCACCCAAGAGTATCAGGATGAACGTCCCGAAGACCTCGGCAATCAGTTCCCCAGTAAGACCATTCCTTCTCATTCTCTGTCGTCTCCTTTCAGATCACGGCATTATGGATGTTCAGACGACCCGGTCTTAACCAGTACTTCTTGTCGGTTACTCTCTGGAACAGTCACCTCCTTTCCATGCCAATGACTCAACTCACCATTCGGCCACAATAGCATTCCGCGGCTCGGGGTGACTCCTGAATTACTAAGGGGATTTACAAGTTTACACAGATATGAAGGAAGGCCGCAGGTGAGCCTATCCCGTGGCTCAAATCCAGTGCGAAATGGTGAGAAAAGAGGAGAACGCCGTCCATCGGTCAGCCGCCACTGGACGGCATGATACTAAGATTAGCCCAAAACTTCAAGCCTAAAGCAACAAGTGTTTCATAGTGAAACCAACCAACCCTTGTGTGTGTTTCATCATGAAACACTACTCCAAATAAGGGCCGCCATCAGTGAACAAGCAGGGCGGGCCGTGCGAGGTGCCTACTTCCGCATATGCTGATTCCTAAATTGCTGTGGGTCAATATTGAGACGCTTCATCTTGCGCCAAAGGGTTGTGCGGCCGATACCGAGCTGCTCAGCCATCTCGGTCACTCGTCCCTGGCAGGCCCATCCAGCGCGAAGTATGGCTTCGCGCTCGGCTTCAGCCAGGGAGAGCACCGGCTGCGGTTGTGGCGAATCCGGGGTCAACACCCGTCCATTGCGCACAATCTCGGGCAGGTCTTCTACACGAACAACAGAATCCTCACCCAGAGCCACCGCTCGCACCAGTACAGTTTCCAGTTCCCGCAGATTGCCTGGCCAGGGATATTGCTTGAGTACTTCTAACGCCTCTTCATCAATTCGGGCCGGCCTATCCATCTGCATCGAGATACGCGCCAGGAAGCGGGTTACCAGCAAAGGTATATCCTCCACTCGCTCTCGCAGCGGGGGAACATCGATACTAAACACGCCGAAGCGATAGTACAGATCGGACCGGAAAGTCCCGTCTGCCACATGCTGTTCCAGATCGGCTGAGGTGGCCGCAATGATCCGGACATCGATCGGAATAGGCCGTGTGCCACCTAACCGCATGACGTGACCCGAGTCTATCACCTGCAGTAATGCCGCCTGGAGTTCTCGCGTCAGGCTGTCCACTTCATCCAGGAAAAGTGTGCCGCCATCTGCCAGCTCGAACTTGCTAGGGCGTCCTTCCGGGAGTCCCCCGCCGTACGCGCCACCCTCATACCCCAAAAACTCACTCACCATTAACTCATGGGGAATGGCCTGACAGTTCATAGCAAGAAATGGACCAGATGCCCGTTCGCTCTCGTTGTGGATAGCCCGGGCCAACGGATTCTTGCTGACGCCATCCTCGCCCCGGAGTAATACCGGCGCTGTTCCGCGTGCTGCCATGCGGGCCTGGCGCCGCACGCGCTGCATGACATCCGACTCTCCGAGCACGTCTTCCAGCGTGAGAGTGGCCTGCGCGCCGAGCAGGCGGTGGACCAGCCGGCGCACTCGCTCGATGGGGCGGAGCGTGACGATGTACCCGACGGGGTCCTGCAAACCCTCCAGAATCGGTTGCAGGCTGACTAAACAGTCGGCAGTATGGCCATTGACAACGAAGCTGGCCTCGACATCTCGTAAAGTGCGCCCGCGCTGAATGGCGTCGGCCAGGATCGGTGGAAGGTGGAGGACTTCGTCCAGAGGCCGGCCCAGAACAGCCTGGGGCTTGAGCTTCAGAATCTTGCCGGCCTGATCGTTAATGTGGGTAATCTTGCCATCCTGATTCCACGACATCACCCCATCCGAAATAGCGCTGAAAACGGTGTTGAGCTCCCCCAGCCGGCGGTTGGCCTCCTGGAGATACATGTCGGTTTGCAACTGATTGGTGATAGCCCTTGCGCCGGCCATGACACCGGCCAGCGTGTGAGAGTAAGCGTCCTCACGCCGCCCTACCATCGCCAACGCCCCTACAATCCGCCCGTTTACATCGTGGACCGGCGCAGCCGAGCCCGCCAGGTCGTGATACACCTGCAGGTAATGCTCCGCCCCGACCACTTGCACGGGCACGGCCTCCAGCAATGCCAGTGCAAGTGCGTTGGTTCCCATCCGGCCTTCATCCCAGTAGGCTCCGATACGCATACCACGGCTTTTCAGGTGCTCCACCATACTTTGGTCGCCCAGGATGTCCAGCACGCAGGTCGCTCCATCCACTAACACCACTGCGAAGCCCGAACCTTCGGCGAATTGGTGGATGTCCTCCATGATGGGGCGGGCAATGGCTATCAGGTCAAAGTGTCTGACCAACACACGTTCCAACGCCTTTCCCTCAAGGACGACTGGGCGAGGTTGCGTCATGGCATCCAGACGCGGAGCGCAACGACGCCAGGAGCGCAACACGATGGGGTCCACCTTGTCCACAACGGACTTGTCTACCTTGCCGGCCATCACGAACGAGTTCCAGGCCAGCTCCAACGCTTCAGTGTCGATAGGGTATGCAGTCGGTTGCATGATTATCGGGTGATGTCGAGGTTGAGGTTAGTATTCCACTCGCCGTTCCTCCCCCCGCAATAGCCGGCCAATGTTCGGCCGCAATGCATAAGTGACAAGCGCCGCCTGCCCTATCCCATAGGCAATCTGATCCCACGGGGACGGCTGAGCAACAAAGGGGTTAAGGTGTACGCCGGTCACAGCCAGGATCGCGAGCGTGATGAACGCTGCCCAGGCAACGGCCAACGAGGCGACGGAAGCCATGCGCGAGATAAGAAATGTGACCAGTCCAACTGGGATCATGACCAGGCAGGTGAGCGGCGACAGGGCAAACAGAGCACCAAAATTGGTCATGGTGCCGGCACCGCCCCCGAAGCGAATATACACCGACCAGTTATGGCCGGCCACCGCTCCGATGCCGGCCAGTGCCTGGGCCAACGGCACTCCAGGGAACAGCGCCCGTGCAATGAATACGGGTGCCATCCCTTTCACAACATCGCCTGCGACAGTGATGAGAGCCGATGGGATGCTATGAGTTGTTCGCCACACATTCGTCCCGCCAGTGCGCCCGCTCCCATGAAGCCGTGGATCCATACCCTGTATGCGACATATGAGCAGGCCAACCGGTATCGCTCCCAGTGCATACCCGATCAACCCAGCCAGGACCGCTTGAACAACGGCCATGTACCTTCCCTCCAGTCGCAAGAACTATCGAAAGCTAAAACACCTGCTATTGCGCCACGATGCGCAGTCGTGAGCATTTGGGCTCACTTGGATGTTCCACTATCGTCCGGCACGACGCCAGCGAACAGGTCTCTTTCAACGAGAGCGTCGGAGGTCGGTGTTGGGTAGGCGCGGATGAATGGCTCACGACCAAAGAGCCGGTGCATAACGAAACCCGGCAGGTGACGCTGGAACCCCGGGCCTCCCCCCTGACTCCGATGAGCCGCGCCGGCCCGCATCTTGGTATCCAGATAATCGCCCACGTCGATCCACGCATGAATCATCTCGTCAGGCGTACCGAGCCGCGTCAGATCGATGTCGCCATTGCGACCGAATTTTGTTGGATCCTTGCGGAGTATGCGGAGCAGCCGAATCGCCCACTTGATGAACGT
>CAYYSH010000133.1:1887-7785 GCA_964474265.1 uncultured Anaerolineales bacterium | reverse complement strand
AGCTACGGCGGCAGCTCCCTGCTCACCAGCGCATTGATGATCGGGCTCCTGCTCCGAACATCGATCCCGCATCCCGCAATACGCAATACGCAATACGCAATACGCAATGGCATACTCCGACTCGCCGCCGTTCTCCTCCTCGCCTTCATCCTCATCGGCGCTGCGATTCCGTACTGGGGTGTGGTTCGTGCCCAGGAACTCACGGCGCGGCCCGACAACCCGCGCCTGGTGGAGGCCGAGCGCCGGCTGGATCGCGGGCGCATCCTGGATCGCAATGGCCAGGTGCTGGTCCGCAGCAACATCGACGCCGACGGCATCGCCCATCGCCGGTACCCGTACCCCCAACTGGCCCCGGTGCTGGGCTACTGGAGCCTGAAACACGGCACCGCCGGCATCGAACGTGCCTTCAACGACCCGCTGCGCGCCCTGCCGATGAGCTTCCGGGCCAGTCTAGACCAGTGGCTGTATCACCGCCTGCCGGTGGGCCACGACGTGGTGCTGACCATCGACCTGGAGCTCCAGCGTGTGGCTGATCAGGCGTTGGGGGATGTACGCGGGGCAGTGGTGCTGCTGGACGCCCAGAGCGGTGCGATCCTGGCCATGGCCAGCCACCCCACCTTCGACCCGGCGCGCATCGACGAGGATTTTGCCCGGCTGAAGGACGATCCGGGCCGGCCCCTCCTCAACCGCGCCACCCAGGGGCGCTACCCGCCCGGCTCCACCTTCAAAACTGTGACATTGGCGGCGGCGCTCCAGGAAGGCATCGTGTACCCTGGCCAGATGTTCGAGGACGGCGACGAGACGTTGTACGTGGAGGGCTTCCCCATACACTGCGACAACAACCCGCGCGGCGTGAATCGGTTCGACCTGGCCCACGCCTACGCCTACTCGTGCAACCTGACGTTCGCACGCCTGGGGTTGGAGCTGGGCACGAAGCGATTCAAGGAGTATGCCGGCCGCTTCCGCATCGGGCGCGAGATTCCGCTGGAGATTCCCACTGCCACCAGCCAACTGGCCAACGACCCGCTGCTGATGAGCCAGGTACTGCTGGCCTCCACCGCTTTCGGCCAGGGTGAGCTGCTGGTGACACCGCTGAACATGGCCCTGGTGGCCGCCACAATCGCCAACAACGGCGTCATGCCCCAACCCTACCTGGCCGAACAGATCCAACCCCGCGATGCAGAGCCTTCCGCAATACGCAATACGCAATACGCAGTACGCAATAGGCGAATCCTCGGCGTCCCCATCACCGAAGCCACGGCGCAGCAGGTCCGCGACATCATGATCACCTCTGTCCAGGACGGCTACGCCCGACGAGCACAGATTCCGGGCGCTGTCGTCGGCGGCAAAACCGGCACGGCCCAGTTGGGCGGCGAGGATACGGAACCCCACGCCTGGTTCATCGGCTGGGCGCAGAAGGCCGGCGACCCCGACGCGCGGACGTACGCCATCGCCGTCATCGTGGAGAACGGCGGCGAGGGCTCGCTGGTGGCCACCCCCATCGCGCAGCAGGTCTTGCAGGCAGCGGTGAACGCCGATCGGACGGGCAATTAGCGAAACCCCCGCACTTTACCCCCCGGCTGTTCAGACCTGAAGCACCGAGGCCGGCCCCGCACCACAACTTTTCACCAACCAAGCGACAACGTAAGAAGAACCTCACTATCCTGCTCACAGTAGCAGAACGAGTTAGGAGAGCTTCCTGTCCGGGTCATAACAAATAAAAAAACGAAGGAGTGTATGTCAAATGTTTAAGAATCTGTTCAAGCCTGTTACGATCCTGTTCGTCCTGGCTCAGTTGCTGGTACTGGCCGTGCCGGCTCTGGCTCAGGCACCTGCACCCGACCTGGCCTCGCTGCCGGCGGCGGACATCACCGTAGTGACCGAGGAACAGTCAGCCAGACTGGCCGAGATCGCGCTGCAAAGCGAGCAGTTCCTGCAGGTGGCGCCGGATGGCACCCTGACGCTGAACGTGGCTGACGCCGCGACGTTGAACGTGGATGAGGCGTTCCTGGAGGCGTACAAGGCCGGCCTCGAGGAGCTGAACGAGCTGGTCCGGGCCGGCGATCTGACCATCAACCCGGATCTGACTGTCGTCTGGAACAACGAGCTGCCGGCGGATGTCATCGCTAACCCGAAGGCGCCAGCCGATGCACAGCCCGACTGGGCAGGTTACACCTATCCGAGCGGCGCTTTGATCTACTTCAACTACCCAGAGGTAGGCCGGCTGCCTACTCACGGGCTGAGCTTTGCCACCACGCTGGGCGCGCACTTCCGGCGATCGTACACGGTGCCGCATTTCTCATACCTCTTTACACACAGGTATAACTACCGGGTGTTCCAGTACCACCACTACCGGTCAGGCACCTACTTCTTCACACCCTGGAACCACTATCGCTATCCTTATTCTTACAGGAACATCTGGTTCTACCGCTACGGCAACTACGGTCGCGGCTACTGGGTCACAAGCCGCGTATACTACTAAGCGGTCAGGTCCGCAACAGGCGGACTGAGCGCAGCAAGCGGGGGCCTGCCGGCCAACACCGGACAGGCCCCCGCGCAGTTTCTTGCCAGATTTTACCGCTCTTGCAGCGCCGCTACTTCCTCCAACCGAAGCGATACTTGATCAGCGCCCAAAGGGTGGGAATGCCATCCAGCGGCGAGAGTTTCTTCTCCTCGTAGCGGGGATAGTAGTGGATGGGCACTTCGTGAATGCGCAGACCGCTACGCAGAAGTTTGGCCGTGATCTCGCCCTCGATGTCGAAACCGTCGCTCTGCAAGTCCAGGCTCTGCATGACTTCGCGGTCCACCAGCTTGTAGCATGTCTCCATGTCGTGCAAACGTGTCCCAAACAGCAAATTAGTCGCCCAGGTCATGAGCCGATTGCCCCAGCGCATGTAGAACCGCTGGCCACTCAGGTCACGTACACCATAAACCACATCGGCGTGTTCCTGGGCAAAAGCTTCCAGCAGGGGAATGTAGTCTTGCGGGTCGTACTCCAGGTCCGCGTCCTGGATAATCACCGCGTCGCCGGTTGCAGCCGCCAGGGCAGTCCGGATTGCGGCCCCCTTACCCCGGTTCTGCGGGTGATGGATCACGCGCAGATTCTCAACGGACAGGCCCCGCAGGACATCGGGGGTGGTATCCACCGACCCATCATCCACAATGATGATCTCCTTGTCGATATCTACAGCCGCAACGCGCTCAACGATCTCCGCGACGCTGGCCCCCTCGTTGTAGACCGGAATCAGCACTGACAACTTCATGAGGAATCGATACTCAATCCTCCGGAGTAGCAGCCGGCATGCCTGGCTTCTTCCACGACAGGGTACCGCCGGCCTGGGTCGGGCTCGGCTTTCCCCCTTCTCGATGCTGTTGCCACGAAAGCTCGTTCAAGTCCATATCGTCCCGACAACCCTCCATGGTCTCCGACACCAGGCGATCAACGACGGCCTTCATGTCACCCGTCTCTCGATACGTCGCAATCTGTCGGTCGGCGCTGGACCCTTCCTCCAAAATGCGGTACACGTACTCGACTTCCTGGCGACTTCCAAGCTCATCCAGCACGTCATCCACAAATTCTACCAGTTCGCGGAGCAGGTCGCGGGCCGGCAACTCCTGGCGGATGCCGAAGTCGATGAGTTTCCCGTCCAGGCCATAGCGCACCGCCCGCCACTTGTTCTCAGCTACCAGCGCCCGGCGGTAGACACGGAAGGTCATGTTTTGCCGGCGCAGCTTCCACAGCTTGGCCACCAGGGCCTGGAACAAGGCCGCGATACAGATTGCCTCGTCAACCCGTGTGCACATGTCGCACACCCGGAATTCCAGCGTGGGGTAGAAGGGATGCGGTCGCACATCCCACCAGATTTTGCTCCCGTCCTCGATGCAGCCGGTCTTCACAAGAATGTCGATAAACTCCTGAAATTCGGCCCACGAATTGAAGTAGTCGGGGATGCCGGTGCGGGGAAAGTCCTCGAAAATGACACTGCGGTACGATTTCAAGCCGGTGTCCCGGCCCATCCAAAAGGGAGAACTGGTGGAGAGTGCCAGGATGTGGGGCATCATGTAGCGCACCACGTTCATCGTGTCGATGGCAAACTCGCGGTCTTCGATGCCGATGTGGACGTGCATGCCGAAGATGAGCAGCCGGCGAGCCAAATACTGCATGTCCTCGGCCACTTTGTAGTACCGCTCAAAGGGGGTGATGTCCTGGGCCAGCCACGATGCGAAGGGGTGCGTGCCGGCGGCCGCAATGCACAACCCCTTGCGTTTGGCCAGCGTGGCAATGGCCGACCGCAAACGCACCAGCTCCTCCCGGGCCTCCTGGATCGTGTGGCACACAGGGGTACCGACCTCCACCATGGACTGGTGAAGTTCGGGCTTGACCGACTCCCGCAGCACCATGCGCCCTTCTTCCAGAAACTGGGTGATGTACGACCGAAGGTCCCGGGTCTCGGGGTCGATGATCTGATATTCTTCTTCAATGCCGATGGTCAGAGAGGGAGGTTTGTGCATCGCGCTATCTCCTTCACTTCGCTTCAATCACGAACGTTGGAACCACACTGCCGGCGCCGGCAGTGACATTCAGCAACGTTGCTGCGGAGAGGCGGGTGAGACATCCATGCACTGACCGGCCATGGAACAGGTATGGGTCCAGATCAACCAGACGTTCGCCGATGTGCAGCCGGCCATCGGCGTAGGCGGGAAAGAGCTCCCGATGAATCTTCACCTTCTCCTGGACGACGCTAGACGACTGAAGCGCCTCGGCCACCGCCTGTTCCCACTCATCCGCCTCAGACTCCCAGCCGATGACGACGCCCTTGCCGCCGTACTCGTCGTTCGGCTTGATGACGAACCGTTCTCGATGCTCCACGATAAAAGGAATCAGGTCAATCTGCTGGCCGTGATAAGTGGTCTTGCGCTCCTGCACTTTGCGCGTCCATGGGATATGCGCTTCGATGGCCTGGCGTTCCTGCTGATTGAACAGATGCGCGTTCTCTTCGTCGCTCAGAACCGCGAAGCTCATCTTCTTGTGGAGCAGTTTGCAGCGGAATGGGTTCACCATGACAGCCGCGCCATCTCGCACTGCCTCCACGATGGGGTGCTTCAGGCCATACTCGCGCAGTAACTCGCCGGCCAGAACCCGCTTGTATATGATGTTAATCACAAAATCGCCGGCACGCAAGCGGCCATCCCGATATTCAAGCGCTTCGGGGGTGGCGATGATGGCCGGCACCCCCTGCGACTCGAAATACGCCTTGAAAATGTGGAACTCCGGCGTCGTCGGCACCCCCTCCCAGTCGATGATCCCGATACGGGGTTCGTCGGTGCCGCCCCACTGACGATAGCAGTCCAACAATGCGTCCAACACTCTGCCTCGAACCGGCATTTTCCGCACCGCGTAGCGACGCATGAACTGCTGCATGACCGGCAATTCGAGGAACGACTCGGCCAGCATGTCCTCGTACCCGGCGCCGGCCGGCGTTTCCGCGTTGTACTCGACAAAGTGGAGCGTGCCGTCGTGGCTCAGGAAGGAGTCCAGCCGGGACACAGGTGTCGGTGAGTCGTAACCCGGGTCCAGGTGGATGAGGGCTTCTTCCTCCGCGGTGAGATCCAGTTGCGCCCGCAACGTGGGGTTTGCCAGCAGGGCATCGTAAGCTTTGCGGAAAGCACTGAGGACAACCTGGCACTCGCGGACCAGGTAGGTGTACTGCTCGGATGTGAGGAAGTTGGGGCGCAGCACTGTGCACAGAGGCCGGCCCCCGAAGTTCAGATGCCGGCTGAGCATGGCCGCCTCCAGATACGCCTGAGTCGAGGCCGCCAGCTCGTCGTCAAACAGGTCGTTGTAAAACTGTATCGCGTCTCCGATCATTCCTTCACCTCATGATCACCTCATCACGG
>CAYYSH010000133.1:0-1787 GCA_964474265.1 uncultured Anaerolineales bacterium | reverse complement strand
TTTCTCATCACCGCCGGCAGATACAGATGGCGCAGCGGAGGGGGCGTTCTGGAGGCCGTGGGCGTGGCGGTGGGCGTAGAAGTTGGAGTTGCCGTCACCGCAGGCGTGGCAGTTGGGGTCATGGTTGGCATGGGAGTCGGCGGCAACTGGCTGCCGAAGAGAATGTACACAGCGCCGGCCTGCAAAGCGCCATCTGGATTCATTCGATCCGTAGCGCTGGTGATCATGTCATCGATCCCGTCGCCCGTCACGTCACCCGACGTGACGTAACCCGTGAAATCCCGGGCTGCTGCGCCTACCAGCGTAATGTCGGCAGACGCCTCTCGCAAATCGTACACACCCTGGAGAGCGGAGCTGCCGTAAAACATGTACACAATCCCCGATTCTCCCCGATCGCGCGTGTCATATCCGTTGGCCTGACGCGCCCCGGTAAACAGGTCTCCCACTCCATTGCCATTGAAATCACCCACTGTGACCGACTCTCCCAGGAACGACTGATCTTCGCCCCCCTGCGGACCGAAAACCAACAGGTCTCCAGGCACCTGGCTCAAATCCCAGAGTTGGCCCTGCTGTAGAGGGCCAAAGATCCCGATGACCTGCCCGGTTCCCGGCCCATCTGGCCCATCCGCTGACGGTGCGCCCATCAGCAAATCTGCCTGTCCGTCGCCGTTGATATCGCCGGCAGATAGAGCGCGCCCCAATTGGTCCCACTCCGCCTGCCCGGTCGCTGACCAGTCCGCCGGCGTCCCGGCCAGGTCCCAGGTGGTGTCACGCACGTCGCCTCCCCCAAACAGCACGTGGACCGTCCCTGTGAACAGATCCACCTGCTCCGAACCGATCACCAAATCGTCGACAGCATCGTCCGACAGCCTGCCGAAGGCCAGATAGCTGCCAAGTTTCATGCTGGCACCGCTGCCAATAACCGCAAAGCTGGAGACATCTTCTGGCACCGCGCTCAAGGAGATCGCCCGACCCCGCAGGGTATTCCCGGCAACGCCGAAAATCACATACACCTTGCCGGCCTTTGTCCGCGATGGCGGGCTGGCCAGAGGACCCGACATCGCCAGATCATCGATGCCATCACCATCGAAGTCACCAGTGGCCAGAGCCGCCCCCAGGAAATCCCGCCCCTCAGCCGATATGGACGTGATTGCCAGCTCAGGTGGCGGCGCTGCCAGATCGATCATGGCCGGCAAATCACTGCGTCCCCAGATGACCCACACGCGCCCCCGATTCATGGTCGTCTTACTGCCGTATCCGTACTTGGGAGCACTGACGACCAGGTCCCCGATGCCATCGTGGTCGAGATCGCCCACGGCAATGTGACCAGGCTCTTTGTATTCGTCACCACCCAGATTGTCACCTTCTGCAGGGCCGTACACCGTTACATCCGGCTGCCGGCCCTGCGCCGGCCACTCCGCCGCCGGTCGCCCAAAGTAGACGTAGACCTCGCCGGCCCCATTGCGGGCGTTGTTGGGCCCATCCGCGAGATACGCGCCCACTGCCAGGTCGGCGATGCCGTCACCGTTGATGTCGCCGGTAGCCAGGTCCGAGCCCAGATAATCCTCTGCCTCCTGGCCAAAGAGCACCACATTGACGGCGCCAGGTACGCTGAGGTCGATGAGCACCGCTGCCAACACTCGCCAGACCCAAGGCATCAAAAATAAAGCCACTACAACAACTAAAATCAACCCGATTCGTTTGTTCATTCGATTTAATCTTTCCAGTCCGCCAATTTCAGTTACGGATTGGCGTATTGTGCCATGATTAGCGGTAGATACTCATAT
>CAYYSH010000132.1:4360-7954 GCA_964474265.1 uncultured Anaerolineales bacterium | reverse complement strand
CGGGAGTGCTATTGTGCGGCGGGCCGGCGAGAGCACGCATCCAGTCGAAACCGTTCGCGATTTCGTCCAATCTCTGCGCCAGAGCCTCAACAACGCCTGAATCTGAAACGAACAAGTGAAGCGGGGCCGACTGTCATCGCCTGATCGGCCCCGCTTTTTGTAGTATCCCTCACACTGAACTCCTCCCAGGGCGCAACAAAAGGAGTGCTGGGACGTCTAAAGTATCGGAAGTACCTGGAAAACACGGTTTCCGAACGTTAGCCTTTCCTCAGCAAACTTAACATGACACTAGCAGCAGCCCCGAGAAGCATAGCACCCCCCGTAGACCGGTTGAAAACCCATTGGGGCTGGAGAGTGAAATGGCTACCAGGCGATTCATAAGGGGGTGGGGCTTACATGTAGCTTACCTGTTTCGGGCCACAAAGGGTTGAGAAGTTGAGACCACCAAACTTTTGACCACTTTTCACCACGTACCAGGGAGGGAAAACGCCATGCGAAGTAGAATTCTGGTTCTGGCTCTTATTATGGCCATGCTACTCATGCTGACCGCCGGCACACTAAGTGCGTCAGCATCCGGGTGTCGAACGCATTATGTGCAGTGGGGGGAAACTCTGTATAGTATTGGCCGAATGTACGGTGTGGATCCGTACGCCATCGCCGCATACAACGGTCTCTCTAACCCGAACTACGTCAAGGGCGGCACTTATCTCTGCATACCCTACGGCCCGCCCTACCCCGGCGGCTATTACGGCTACTACCCGTATTACCCGTCCCCGTCTTACCGGACACACTATGTCCAGGAAGGTGAAACTCTGTACAGCATTGGCCGGCTATACAACGTTGATCCCTACGCCATTGCGCAAGCCAACGGTCTGTACAATCCGGATTACGTCAAGGCCGGCTGGACATTGTACATTCCATACGGTCCACCATACCCCGGCTATTATGGCTATTACTACGACGGCTACGGATACTACGACCACGGCTACTACGACGGAGACTGCTACGGTTGTCACTACGGCGGTTATCCCGATCCTTAGAAACCGCCGCCAGGCCAATGAACTCCGAAGGGCCAGAGGAGGTCATCCTCCTCTGGCCCTTCTGCTTCTTTGACTGCCGCCGGCACCTCATTTTTGCCAGGAGCGAATCAGCGCGACGAGATCCGCAATCTCCTGGTCGGTCAGCACGCCGGCATAGGCCGGCATCGGTGTGCCCTGCCGGCCCTGGGCAATGCTGTGGCGGATGAAACCGTCGCTGGCGGTAGCGAGAAATACCGGGTTGTTGAGGGATGGTGCGCCATTGGGAGCCGCCGGCGCTTCGTCCCGCCCGCCGCCGGCCTCGCCATGGCAGATCGCGCAATTCTCCGCGTACACCTGAGCCCCTCGCTCCACATCCCCACTGATCGTCACTCCGGAGACATCCACCGCCGGCTTCGTCTGCCACTGGCGGATATAGCCGACGATGGCCCGAATCTCGTCGTCAGAGAGGGGACCGCCGTGGCTTTGTGCCCAGGCGGACATCCGGGTGCCGGGCCGGCCCCGAGCTGTGTTCTCGAACAAATATGTATCATCGGCAATGGCCAGGAAGTCTGGATTCGCCAGAGCAACCGACCCCGGTGCGGCGTAGCCTTCACCATTCTTGCCGTGACACAACGCACACATCCGCGCGTACAGCGCCGCACCGTCCGGCGGAGTGGACGTGCGCGTGAACTGCCGGCCAACGACTAGAATGAGGGCAACAGCGATTGGGATTGCAATGTAGACAAGTATGCGTCTCACCTCGAAATCCTTCCATAAGGTCTTTGGCGACGATCAGGCTTCGAGCCGGCCAGTCTTCCGCAACGCGCAAGCCAGGCAACCAGCGGCAAGCGGCCTTCAGATTTCCATCTCGGGCGCCTGATCTGACATCTCCACCCGGGACAGACGTCTGTCAGACGGCATGGGCGTTTCGGGCTGTACCCGCTCCTCACCTGTGTAGACATTCATCTGGTTGCCGCGGGCATAGCCGACCACCGTAATGCCCCACACTTTGGCCAGTTCCACCGCCAGCGCGGTCGGGGAGGTTCGAGAGATGACGATCGGCACCCCCATTCCGCGGGCCTTGGTCAGCATCTCAGAGGAGATGCGGCCAGTAGTGAGGAGGATCCGGCCTTCTGTGGGGACCTTTTCGAGCAGGCACTGGCCGCGAATCTTGTCCAGCGTGTTGTGCCGGCCTACATCTTCCGCCACAATCAGCAGTCGCTGCCCATCGCTCAAAGCTGATGTGTGTACACCGCGACACTCGCGGTACAAGACTGCGCGACGGCTGAGCTCGCGGATCAGATCCAGTATCTGCCTGGGTGACACCACGGGCGTGGCCGGCAAGTCCAGCGGCGGATGTTCACTCGAGAGGTCGTCGAAGGTCACGCCGCCGCTGCAGCCCGAGGTGAGCACACGCGCGGAGTAGTCGGGCACCGGGTTACCAGCCACCCGGGCATCAATAACACCCACGGCTTCCTCACAGCCGCGCATGGTCAGAGTCCTCTGCAGCCCGAGAGCCGGCACCAGCCAATACACCTGGTTTGGTGCCTCGTAGACCTTGAGCTGCAGGACATCCTCCAGTGAGTGGATCACTCCCTCGGCCAGCAGAAAGCCCAGGGCGAGATGGTGGATGTTCAGCGGCGTGCACATGAACGTCACCCAGCGCCGGCGGTTGACGTACAAAATCCATCGCGTTTCGCCGATCACCGGGCCGTCATCGATCCGCTTGGCGTGATGCAAGGAATAGCGCGTGTAGCCCAGATCTTGCTTCGCTTCCCACATCTGTCACCTCATCCGCGTCAGTTCCCGGGCGTATTGGAGTTCCGCCGGCGTGTTTGTGTTGAAAAAGGAGCGATGCTCGGGATCGATTGGATCGATCTCCTGACAGCTCACAAAGCGAACCCGGACCTCCGGCAAGAACGCGATAGCCCGGAGATCACCTCGCTCCAGCGCCCGCTCAATGGGCTCCAGGCATTGCTTACAGTAGATTGCGTGCAGCGGGTGCAGGTCGCGGACTTTGGCCGTGGCCTGTGAGTTCAGTGAAGGATCATCACGGCCCACGTAGGGCATCACCACATCGTAATGCGCGATCTGGCCGGCCATGTAACGCAGCAACTCCACATTGAGAAACGGCATATCGCAGGCCACGACGAGACCACACCGATGGTGAGCCATCCGCAGGCCGGTGTAGATGCCGCCTAACACCCCGGTCCCAGGGTATAGATCACGTACAATCCGGGCGGGGAAACGGGCATACTTCTCTGGCGAGTTCGTCACAATCACAAGGTCATCAGCTACGGCCTGCACGGCGTCCAGCACGTGCTCGATGAGCCGCCGGCCTCCGATTGACAGAAACGCCTTGTCCTGGCCCATGCGCCGGCTTGCACCCCCGGCCAGGATAATCCCGCTGAGCCGTGCCGGTGACTGGTCTGTCACCCCAACAGCCCTCCGTGCCCCAGTTCGACGATGTCATCTCGGGTCAGTCGCTCGCCGGCCAGCAAGCGCGGCAGCACCAGATCGACCACGTTGGCCGACCGGGAGCGCACGCAGCCCGGTGCACCGACCACCGGCACAT
>CAYYSH010000132.1:0-4350 GCA_964474265.1 uncultured Anaerolineales bacterium | reverse complement strand
CCGGCACATCATCCACGTACGCCAGCATGAGGAGATTGCCGGGATCGATCGGCACTCCATAGATTTCGATGGTGCCGCCGGCGGCCTTCACGGCCCGGGGCGTGATGTCATCCGCATCAACAATGGAGGTTTCGCCGGCAATCACAATCATCTCCACCCCGCTGCTCAGCAATCGACGGATCGCCCGGGCAATGGCCTGTGGGTCTTCGACAACAAACAGCTCATCGACAACGTGCGAGCCTGTTTCTGCAACGCGTTCACGGATCGCCGACCCAAACACGCGACGGAGTTGATCCTCCGAGGCCGGCTCGCCCGACAACACGATGCCCACTTCCATCTCCCGAAACGCAACCACCGCGACAACGCCGCCAGCGCCACGGGCCACCTGTTCCGCCCGCTCCACATCTGAGCGAGGCAGAGCATACGGCACGACTTTCACCGTTGCCACAATCTGGCCCCGCGAGGCAACTGTGTTGCTGGAACGAGTGGCGATGGCAACACCGGGAATCTGATTCATTCGGCGCAGGGCATCGGTATCCACCTTGAGAACACCTGCCTCCGTGGCGCGGAGGTTCACTCGACCAGTAGATTGCGAGGAGATTTCGACACCGGGGCCGCTCACGGCCTGGGCCAGCCGGCGTGCCGCCACGTCTTCCGGCACGTCATCCGGAGCGAGCTCAGCCACCCAAACCTCCGCATGCCCCAATTCACGCAGCCGCGCAAGTTCGTCAGCGGTGATGAGCGTGCCTTTGCGGAGAACTTTTCGGCCGGCGCCATCGACCACGTTGTGCGCCAGCAGCTTACCGGCGGCCTGCTCTAGCTCAACAACTTTCAACCACATGCAACCCTTACCCCGAACATCCATCCAACCGACAACGAACAAATGGCGACTGATCACCAATCAGATTGTACCACAGCCGAAACGAAAAGGCTAGAAGGGAATAGTTCCCTTCCAGCCTTTGACCTGTCTCGTGAAGCGTCACTTCTGGTGTGAGGTATTGAGCTTTTTCTCCTCCTATCACCTCATCTGTCTTCTTTGCTTCTCAAATCCAGATCGCGTGACTCCCACAAAGCGGCTACAGCATGTGTTGCTCAATATAAGCCACAGCCTCACCGACGGTTTGAATCTCTTGCGCCTCCTCATCCGAGATCTCGCCGCCAAACTCCTCCTCAAACGCCATAATGAGCTCAACGAGATCGAGAGAGTCGGCCTCCAGGTCTTCACGGAAGCTGGCACTGGGAGTCACTGCGCTCTCGTCTACACCCAGTTGCTCGACGATGATCGCTTTCACACGTTCGAAAACGTCGCTCACTGTTTCACCCCTTTCTTGTGTTCTAGAATTATTATGAAGAAACCGGTCCTCATATCGTGAAGCGAGTTCACCCACGCTCATTCACTTGGATTCTACAATGACGGCGAGAGTATAGCAAGACCGCGTACATCTGTCAACACCTTCTGGCTGCCGGACAGGATGGAGTTCCGTTATTTGACAATGGCGGACGAGGCTGGTACACTAGCCGGCAGGGTGCCAACCATACCAACACCAACTAACTGGAAAAGTTACGGAGTTTCAAACTGTGGAGCAAACGCCTTTACGCAAGCTAGATCACGTGAGAATCAACCTCGAAGAGGACGTTCAGGGCCGGGGAATCACAGGCGGATTTGAACGCTATCGCTTCATCCACCAGGCACTGCCGGAGCTGGATCTGGCAGAAATCGACCTTTCCATATCGCTGTTCGGGAAGACGCTCCGCGCTCCCTTCATCATCTCGTCCATGACCGGAGGTGCAGAGTCCCTGGAACAAATCAACCTGACGTTGGCTGAAGCCGCGCAGTTCACGGGGGTTGGCATGGGCGTCGGATCACAGCGTGCCGCCATCAAGGATCCATCGCTGGCGTACACATACCAGGTACGCCGGGTAGCGCCCGACATTTTGCTGTTCGCTAACCTGGGCGCGATTCAACTGAACTACGGCTACACAGTGGATGAGTGCCGGCGCGCCGTGGAGATGATCGAAGCCGACGCCCTGATCCTGCACCTGAATGTGTTGCAGGAGAGCGTGCAGCCGGAAGGTGACACCAACTGGCGCGGCCTCCTGGCCAAGATCGCCGAAGTGTGCCGGCAACTGGAGGTGCCGGTGATCGGCAAGGAGGTGGGCTGGGGCATCTCCGAGGAGACGGCGCGGCAACTGGCGGAAGCCGGCGTAGCGGCCATCGACGTGGCGGGAGCCGGCGGCACTTCCTGGAGCGAGGTCGAGCGCCACCGCGCACCGACGGAGTACCTGCAGCGGGTGGCCGGCGCGTTCATCGACTGGGGCATCCCCACCACCGAGAGCATCCAGATGGCCCGGCGCGGTGCCCCCGAGTTGCCGATCATCGCCAGCGGCGGCCTGCGGGATGGCATCGACGCGGCCAAAGCCATCGCGCTGGGGGCCAGCGCCACCGCCATGGCCTCCCCCTATCTGAAACGGGCTGTCGAAGGTGTGGAAGCCGTGGTTGAGGAGATCGAGATCATCAGCCAGCAACTGCGCGTGGCGATGATGTGTGTTGGGGCGAAAAACATCGAAGCGTTACAGAACACGTCACATTTCGTGCGTGTAGAGCGGTAGGGATACTGGAGATTGGGTATTGGATATTGGAGACTGAGGAGTGCATTGGGCAGCAATATCCAATCTCCAATATCCAGTACCCTCCTCCCTTGACAGCGCCGTGGCTTTTAAGTATCATCTACATGCTCTGAAGCCCCATTGTAGCACTTCGCTCACCCCTGCGCAGAGGAACACACACCAGCAACACAACCGGGGCTGGAAACCTGCCTGCGAGAGCTGCAGGCCCTCTATGAAGCACAACTGAGAGAATCAGCAGACGAACCGACAAGAAAGGAGCTCGATACCGAGACCTGATTCCCGTCTCGTATCCCGTATCCCGTTTCACGATACAGCTCACGAGAAGTCAATAGGAGTCCCCCTCATGATCAAGTCCAACGGCAAATCGCTGTTCGACCGGGTGCGAGCGTGGCCGGTCGCTCGGCAGGTCACCGAGCTCATCGAAAGCAGCCGGCCCCTCACCCACGAGATCGCAGAACTGGGCATGGGCGAAGAGGCCATCAGCCCGCAGACCCGCCAGATCCAACCCCGCACCCGCGACGCCAAAGTGACCCTCAGCGTGTGCCCCTACTGTGCCATCGGATGCAGCACGCTGATCTATTCCCGAAATGGCCAGGTCGTAGACATCGAGGGCAACCCCGACAGCCCCATCAACGCCGGCGCGCTGTGCCCCAAAGGCGCTGCCACCTACCAACTGACCGTCAACCCCGACCGCGTCACCACCGTTCTCTACCGCGCGCCGTACAGCTCCCGCTGGGAGCGCCGGCCTCTGGAGTGGGCCATGGACCGCATCGCCGAGCGGATCAAAGAGACCCGCGACAAAGGGTTTGTCCACCAGCGAAGTGATGGCCTGGTGATCAACCAGGTGACCAACCTGGCAGTGCTGGGTGGGGCTACCCTGGACAACGAAGAGAACTACCTCATCAAGAAGCTGTTCACCGGGGGGCTCGGCGTCGTGTGGATGGAAAACCAAGCGCGCATATGACACAGCTCCACTGTGCCCGGTCTGGGCACCAGCTTTGGTCGCGGCGGCGCTACCACCTTCCAGCAGGACCTGCAAAACGCCGACTGCATCGTCATCGAAGGTTCGGACATGGCGGAATGCCACCCGGTCGGCTTCCGCTTCGTGATGAAAGCCAAGGAGCGGGGCGCTACCATCATCCACGTGGACCCACGCTTCACCCGCACCACGGCCGTAGCCGACATCCACGTGCCGATTCGCTCCGGCACGGACATCGCCTGGCTGGGCGGGCTGATCAACTACATCCTGGAAAACGAACTCTACTTCAAGGACTACGTGGTTGCCTACACCAACGCCGCCTTCCTCATCCACCCGGACTTCCAGGACACCGAAGACCTGGACGGCCTGTTCTCGGGCTACGACCCCGAGACCCGCAAATACGACACCACCACCTGGCAGTACCAGACCGACCCGGAAACCGGTGCGCCGTTGCAGGACCCGACCCTCCAGGACCCGAACTGTGTCTTCAACATCCTGAAGAAGCACTTCTCCCGCTACACGCCGGCCCGAGTGGCCGAGATAACGGGCATCCCTGCGAACCTGCTCGTGACGGTCGCCCGGACGCTGGCCGAGAACTCCGGCCCCGAGCGGACCACGGCTTTCTGCTACGGCATGGGCTGGACCCAGCACACGGTCGGCGTGCAAACCATCCGAACCGGGGCCATCCTGCAATTGCTGCTGGGCAACATAGGCCGGCCCGGCGGTGGGATCATGGCCATGCG
>CAYYSH010000131.1:0-7956 GCA_964474265.1 uncultured Anaerolineales bacterium | reverse complement strand
GTATACGTGGGCGGCGATGCAGTCGGTCACCGGAATACCCCGATTATTTTCTCAAACTTCATCATCCGGCGTTGCTCTGTAGCACGGGCACTTCATGCCCGTGCGGGCGTTGGCCGGAAAGCGAGGCGCTGTTCCCTGATTATTTTCTCAAAGTTCATCAACGCACTTCGCAGTATCAGGCGGCGAATTCATTCGCCGTCTCGGCGGCAGGCTGAGTAGTAACGCGCGCGTGTTTGTCCCTTGCGCCGGCTGGTGCTATACTGTTACCCATGTTCAAACGCAACAAAGTTTCACGTACTGACGATCAAGGCTCCGCCGGCCAGGCCCCGGCCATCGAGCGTCCCCTTCTGATCATCTTTCTCGTGGTTTTCGTCAACCTGCTGGGCTTTGGGATCATCATCCCACTCCTCCCGTTCTACGCCGAAGACCTGGGTGCCTCGCCGGCGGTGGTCGGGCTGCTGTTCGCCGCCTACTCGATCAGCCAGCTTATCGCGGCACCGATCCTGGGAGACTGGTCGGATCGCTGGGGCCGGCGGCCCGTGCTGTTGATCAGCCTGCTCGGGACGGTGGCCAGCTTTGTCATGCTGGCCCTGGCGCGCAACATCCCAATGCTGTTCGCCGCGCGGATCATTGACGGGTTGTCCGGCGGCAACATCTCCACGGCGCGCGCTTACATCGCCGATGTGACCACCGAGGAGAACAGAGCACGCGGGTTCGGGCTGATAGGCGCGGCTTTTGGGTTGGGGTTCATCTTCGGGCCGGCCATGGGCGGGTTTTTCGGTCGCTTCGGCTTTGCCATGCCGGCCTGGGTCGCTGCCGGCCTGGCCCTGGTGGCGATGGTGCTGACCTGGCTGTGGCTGCCGGAGACGACGCGGCGCACCTCGGCGCGGCGCGGGTCGCCGTGGCGCGAGTTGCCTCGCGTGATGAGAGACCCGATGCTGGGCCGGCTGCTGGCGCTGGATTTCCTGTACTGGGGCACGATCGCCGTCTATCAGACCACCTTCGCCTTGTTCGGCGAGCGCCGCTTCGGCTTTGACATCGCTGCCATCGGCTACCTGCTGACCTTTGTCGGGATCATCGGGGTGATTGTGCAGGTGGGGCTGGTTGGCCCGGCCGCCAAGCGCCTGGGCGAGCGCAAGATGATGATTCTGGGGCTGGCGCTGGCTGGCCTGGGGCTGGCCTGGGCGTCCACGATTTACCGGGCGCCGCTGTTCGTCGTGGCCCTGCTGCCGTCAGCAGTGGGCGCTGGACTGGCCCAGCCGGCGCTGATCAGCCTGCTGAGCCGGGCGGTAGCGCCCGAAGAGCAGGGCCGGCTCCAGGGGGTGAGCAGCTCGCTGGAAAGCCTGGGCCGCGCGCTGGGACCTGTCTGGGGCAACGGCACGCTGGGCGCGTTCGGCGAAGGAGTGGCGTTCGGCTCGGCGGCGTTGGTGTTGCTGTTCCTGGCCGGCTTAGCGACGCGGTTACCACGGTTTTCGAGGACAGCCCAGCCTGATGTTGAAGCACCAGGCTGATGCGAGAGGTCTGCTGCAAACAGAGGCGGACGGCAACGGGCACTCCACGTTGTGGCATGTCTGGCTAAGGGCAACGTAGGATGTGAGGAGGGTATGCGTGACGCAATCCAGAGCTGAGGTTGTCATCTGCGGGGCCGGCATCGCCGGCGTTTCTGCTGCGTATCATTTGGCGGTCAGGCATGGCGTCAGAGACGTGATCCTGATCGATGAGCGCGCACCACTCACCCTGACCAGCGACAAATCCACCGAGTGCTATCGCAACTGGTGGCCCGGCCCGGGCGATGCGATGGTCAGCCTGATGAATCGGAGCATCGACATTCTCGAAGAGCTGGCTCATGAAAGTGGCAACCGATTTCACCTGAACCGGCGGGGTTACCTGTTTGCTACGGCTGACCCGGATCGGGTTCGAGATTGGGAACAAAGTGCGCGGGAGTCGTCCAAGCTGGGTGCCGGCCCCGTGCGCCACCACACCGGGCAGCCAGGCGAGCCGGCATATGTTCCCGCGCCTGCCCAGGGCTTCGAGGGTCAGCCGACAGGCGCAGACCTGATTCTGGATCCGGCGCTGATTCGGGAGCAGTTCCCCTATCTTTCGGAGGATGTGGTGGCGGTTCTCCATGTTCGGCGCGCCGGCTGGTTTAGTGCGCAGCAGTTGGGGATGTATCTGCTGGAGCAGGCGCGCGAGCACGGGGTGCGCTTCCTGAATGCCCGCGTGGATGGCGTGGCGGTGCGTGGTGGGCGGGTCGAGAGCGTTCACCTGAGTGCTCCTGATGGGCCGGCGGTTATCTCCACGCGCAATTTTGTGAACGCAGCCGGCCCCTTTGTCAATGAGGTGGCAAGGATGATCGGGATCGAGTTACCCGTCTTCTCCGAGCTGCATCTCAAGATTGCTTTCAATGACCACAAGCGTGTGGTCCCACGCAACGCCCCCTTGCTCATCTGGTCCGATCCCACGCGGTTGCCGTGGTCAGATGAGGAGCGCGCCATGCTGGCCGAGTCTGAAGAGACACGCTGGCTTCTGCAGGAATTCCCGCCGGGCGTTCACACACGCCCCGAGGGCGGTCCCGACAGCACGATCATCTTGATTCTGTGGACTTACCACATCGAGCCGACGGAGCCTGTCTTCCCGTTCGAGGTTGATCCGGTCTATCCCGAAGTGGCTCTGCGCGGATTATCAACCATGATCCCTGGCCTGGCGACGTACTTTGATCGGGCTCCGAGGCCGGTGGTTGATGGCGGCTATTACACCAAGACGCGGGAGAACCGGCCGCTGATCGGGCCACTCCCGGTGGAAGGGGCGTACATCATCGGTGCCCTCTCGGGATTCGGTCAGATGGCGGGGTGTGCGGCCGGCGAACTGCTGGCAGCGCACGTCACAGGTAGTGACTTGCCACGGTACGCGCCGGCGTTCTCGCTTGAGAGATATGAGGACCCAGAATATCAGCAGTTGCTTGAGACGTGGGGCGATTCTGGCCAGTTGTAGGTGATGGCCGGCAGGGTCAGGCGGCGCTTTTTCATACGGGACTCGCCTCGGTTGCCAGGAGCAAGTTTGCGACCTCCTGCTCGAAGTCTTTCGACGCGCCGGCCTCCCGAGCCCGTGCCACCACATCCGCCGGGAGTTGCGATTCAAGCTCTGAGAGTAGCTTCTCTGCCCTCCCCCGGGTATCCTTGTCACTGGCGGGGTGACTAAGGGCCAGGGCAAGAAGCTCAATGGCCCGCTGTTTATCCCCCGTCTCGGATAGCAGCCTGGCCATGCCAACCAACGCATACAGGGCTACGGGCAATGCCTCAATTTCCATGCCGATTGCCAGAGCCTGACGGAAGTAGTGCTCCGCATCTTGATACTCACCCAGTGCACAGGCCACAGTTCCGAGGTCGGTCAGGCAAAGGCCGGCACCCAGTTGATAGCCAATCTCTTTGAATATAGTGTAACTTTCCAGGTGGAGTTGTTTCGACTCCGCGTATTCTCCCAGGTCGTGGGCAACCAACCCAAGGTTATTGAGAGAGATACCTATACCGTATTGGGAATTTGTCTGTCTGCACAGCTCGAGACTTTCCTGGTACAGTCGTCTGGCTTCTGCGTATTCCCCCAGGTAATAGGCCACAATACCCAGGTTATTGAGCGCTCGAGTGAGTCCGCGCTCGTCTCCAACCTCTTTGAAGATAGCCAGAACTTCTTGAAATAGTTGCCTGGCTTTCTTTAAATCTCCCAGTGCGGCTGTGACGATGCCCAGGTTATTCAGTGCTCTCGCCATCTGTGCTCGGTCGCCGGCCTGCTGGCAGAGAGCCAGGCTCTCTTCGAGGAATTGTTGGGCCTCCGCATAGTCGCCCATGATGCGGGCTAAATCGCCCAGGAGGTTTAGCGAGAACGCTGTCTCGGTGCTGACAGCGAGATGGCGAAACGTGGCAAGGCTTTCTTCCAGCATTTGCTTTGCTTCGGTATAGAGGCCCAGACGGTATGCAAATGCGCTTTGCCATGTACGAACTTTCGCTACAATCGCCACCTTCTTCGTAGCTGCGTTCTCTACCACTGGTTCCCATTCACTCAATCGGTCGACAGCGACTCTGAATGTCTCTTCCCCCTCCTGGAACCAGCCCCGAATGTCGTAGAAATAGTAAAGGGTTTCCGCCGACTTTTCGATCTCTTCCGCCATGTTTTTCTCAAGCGCCCAGCGCCAGGCACTCCGCACATTTTCGATCTCCTCGCCCACTTCTGCCAGGGTTTCCTGTTGTCTTCCGCCTTTAATATAATCCCGTCGCTCTCGGAGAAACTCCGCGTAGTACCGGGAGTGCATGGTTCGGGCCTTCTCATGCTCCTCAGGGGTTGCTCTGAGTTTTTCCTCTGCGTATTGCCTGATAACCTCCAGCATCTCATATCGGCCCGAGGGGTTAATGCGGATGAGTGATTTGTCCACCAGAGCCAGCAAAGTGGGTAACGAAGCGCCGGCCACCTTTTCCGCCGCTTCCCGTTGAAATCCACCATGAAACACAGACAGCTTGGTGAACACATCCTTCTCCTCTGCTGAGAGAAGACCCCATGAGTGTTCAAATACCGCTCGAAGGCTCCGATGTCGCTCAGGTACATCGCGCAGTGAGGTCGTGAGAAAGCCCAGGTTTTTCTCTATCTCACGAGCGATGTCCGCGCATGGGAGCACCCGTATCCATGCCGAGGCCAACTCGATGCCTAACGGCATTCCTTCCACCAATTGACAGATGCGGGCTATCCATGGCTTTTCTTCATCGTTGATTGAGAAGTCTGATCGAACGCGGCGTGCACTGTGCAGGAATAACTGCACAGCAGTATAGCGTTCTAGCGGCTCAATATCCCCATCTTCCGGGAATGTTAACCCCCCGACCTCAAAAAGCCATTCCCCTTGTAAGTTCAACCGCTCCCGCGAGGTGACAAGGACTTTCACTTTAGGGGCAATCTGAAGGATTTCAGCCAGAAGTGAGGCTGCGTTGACGAGGTGTTCGAAGTTGTCCATGACCAGCAGTATTTCTTTGTCACGCAGGTAGTTCAAAAGTTGAGCTTTGGGGTCGTCAGAGCTGTAGAAGGAAAAGTTGAGAGCTTCTGCGATGGCCGAGACGAGGAAGCCGGCTGAACTGACCCGATCGAGTGGAACAAAGCAAGCTCCTTGCTGAAAAGCGTCGTGAGTTATGCTTGCAGCCTGGATGGCCAGGCGCGTCTTGCCAATACCGCCAGGGCCAACCAGAGTCAAAAGCCGGCACGCCGGCTCATCCGTGAGCAATTCGGATACCCGGGCCAGCTCTTCTTCCCTTCCCAGAAAGGGTGTGGGCTGGGGAGGGAGGTTGTGCAGATACGTTGGACGGGTCTGGGACGAGATGATCGGACTATCTGCCGGTGGCGTTTCAGGCAGCGGCAGAATCGATACGTCTGTCAGAATTTGTCTTCCATCCTGAGGGATGTGAGGTGCCATCAGGGGCGGGATTCGCCTTTGTCTGATAGCTTGATAGAGCTGGTTGGTTTCCTCCTGCGGCGGTACTCCCAACTCTTCTTCAAGGATCTTCACACACTCGTCATACTGGCGGAGTGCTGCAGACCTCTGGCCGGCTACGGCATACAGGGACATCAGGTGGCGGTGTACCGGCTCGTGCAGTGGGTCGAGGGCCAGCCAGCGTCGGGCATAAGTGATAGCCGGCTCGAATTCGCGGCGGGCACTGTGGAAGTAGACGAGCCGCTCGAGGGCATTGGCCAAGTCTTGCCGAAGATGTTCGCCCTGAAAGAATTGCCACTCGTCGAAGTCGGGACTGTCACGCAGAGTGAAGCCGGCCAGGAAATCATTGCGATACAACGCGACCGCCTTAGCCAGTGACGTGGCACAGGTAGAGCAGACTTCGGCTCCTACATGATCATGGGCCCGGGATGCTGCCAGCAGACGCTGGAACTCCCAAACATCAACCCAAAGGCCGGCATCGTTCTCCAGCCCGATAGACTCCCGGTCGATCCGCAATCCTATTCCCTGCATCGCTTCCCGAAGCGATGTCAGCACACGACGAAGGTTGGCGCGGGCACGTGTCTGGCTATGGGCCGGCCAGAACAACGTTGCGAGCGCATCACGGCTGTGACGTTGTCGTGTAGCCGCCAGGTAGGCCACCAGCGCGATGGCCTTACGACGGCCAACCTGGACTGTCGCGCCGTCCCGCATCAGTTCGGGTGGACCAAGCAGCAACAAAGTCAGGCGAGGCATTAAGTACCTCCTGACGAAACTCCGATCAAAGGTGTCTGTCAGTTGGGTCGCTTGGGAAGCAGTCGGCGAATGGAGGCCTGCTGAGGCGGGCTCAATGCATAGTGCACTGGCCTATCATGCTCAGGAGACCTTGACGGGCAGAGTATGCGCCAAGTAGCGCGAGGTAGATTCAATCCCCGACCCCTTCTAATAAGTAGCGTGAAGGCCGGCATTTCCTTCGCCGGCAATTTGCACGATTCCTGGGATATGGCGAGTTTTGCAACGCTTTCTGCAACGCTTTTGGAACACTCTCTTGCTAGACTATAGGCATCAGCAAAGTCGGAGCATGTGTTTGAGAAAGGGGGTGCAAAAATGCAGGGCCGTGGGTCCAACTGGGGCTGATGATGGACGGTGCTCTTCGTCATGGTTCACCGTCACCCTCGGTTTCACCGGAGCCGGTGCCTGATGAGGTTGACGGACGCCCTGGCTCTTGACACCGGGCGTGAACCGGAGAATGCGAATCTTCAGGAAAGGAGTGCAACAGTGAAGGGCCGGAGCGTGAACTGGGGTTGATGACGAACGTGGTCGATCGTAGGTCATTGCTGCCCCCATCAGGGTTATAACTTGGTGGGGGCGGCGAATGACTTGTGGGAAGCAGCAGAACTGAATGACAGATGCGAAGCAATCAAGGAAGGAGTATGACAGTGAAGGGTCGCGTCGCGAGTTGGGGATAGTATTGTTCACGGTAGTCGGGGGCATCATGGCCTCCGATTAAGACAATGGCTTTGACTGTGCCCAGTCATTGGGGTATTGGGTCAGTCAGTAGCATTGCCGAGGTCTTGAAGGCGGATGGCGAGCATGTGGCAAGTACTCTCAAAGTATAAGGGCTTTGCCCGGCTGTTTTACGCAACTTTCATCTCGCAGATTGGTACTAAGATCCATCGGATCGCGTTGCTGGTGCTGGTCTACGCGCTGACCGAAAACGCGCTGTGGGTTTCTTTGACGATGGCGGCTCAGCTTGTGGCAACGATTGGCGTTGGGCCGCTCGTCTCAGCCTGGTCGGATTCGCGAGAGCGCCGGCGCCTTCTGGTGGCCTCGGATTTGCTCCGTGCAGCTCTGGTGCCTCTGATTCCTCTGGTAGGAGCCAACTCGCTCCATGTGTTGCTCATCCTGGTCTTTGCGATTGAGGTGCTTCGCAACGTGCACGATCCAGTGAGCAACGCCGTCATCCCGGAGCTCTTGCCGGAGGATGGCGTGGATGCTGCCAACGGGCTGATGATGTTCGCCGAGCGCTTTGCTGAGGTGGCGTTTGTTGGTCTGGCCGGCGTGCTGGTGGCTACGGTGGGTGCCAGGCCGGCCTTCTGGATTGACGCGCTAACCTACCTGATCTCGGGCCTCATCCTGTTGAGACTGCCCCGGCTGGACCCGGGGGAGGCAGAGCAGGCCGGCTATTGGCCCCGGGTTCGGGAGGGAGCGCACCACCTGGTGACACAGCCGACTATTCGGCGAACTGTGGGCACTCTGTTTGCTGCTGCCATGTTTGGTTCAGTGGAAACAGTGCTCGGCGTAGTGCTGGCTGTTTCGGTATTGAACGTGGGTTCAGCCGGATTTGGCGTGATGGAGGCAGCTATGGCGCTGGGCGCGATACTGGGTACTGTCCTGGTGCCTCGATTTACCGCCCGCATGTCTCGTGAACGGCTGTTCCTGCTTGGTCTTTTGGGCTTCGGCCTGTTTGAGGCCGCTGTCGGGGCCGTACCAAT
>CAYYSH010000130.1:0-7976 GCA_964474265.1 uncultured Anaerolineales bacterium | reverse complement strand
CCTCAGAATGACATGGGTTGGCAGGACGAACAATCTCACTGCGTAACTCCTGTCATTAACAATCACTGTACGGCTCTGTGCAGAGCCGGCTGGCGTTCTCAATGAGGAGGGAGCAATGGTGAAGGAAATGGTGCTTGAGGAGTACAACCCTTGGGAGATGGCGTTGGAGCAGTTCGACCACGCTGCTCAGTATCTGGACCTCAAAGAAGGTATCTACGAGATGATGCGCCACCCGAAGCGGGAACTGACCGTCAACTTCCCGGTCCGGATGGATGACGGATCGGTGCGAATCTTTACCGGCTATCGGGTGCATCATAGCACGGTTCGGGGCCCCACGAAGGGCGGGATTCGCTATAGCCCGGATGTCACCCTCGACGAGGTGCGGGCTCTGGCCATGTGGATGACGTGGAAGGTCGCTGTGGCCAATTTGCCCTTTGGCGGAGCGAAAGGTGGCGTCGTCTGCAACCCTAAAGAACTTTCCCAAAATGAATTGGAAAACCTCACCCGCCGATACGCGACGGAAATCAGCATCTTGATGAGCCCGGATGGGGATATCCCGGCGCCCGACATGGGAACGAACCCGCAGGTGATGGCCTGGATTATGGACACCTATTCCATGCACCGTGGTCATTCCGAGCCGGCGGTCGTCACCGGTAAACCGGTGGAAATTGGTGGCTCTCTGGGCCGGCTAGAAGCCACAGGGCGCGGCGTCCGTGTGATCGCTGAAGAAGCTGCCGACTACCTGGGCATGGAACTGGCCGGCGCTACCGTGGCCGTACAAGGCTTCGGCAATGTCGGCTCCATCAGCGCGCGGCTCCTGCAGGATGCCGGCGCTCGAGTTGTGGCTGTCAGTGACTCTCGCGGCGGCATCTACGACCCGAATGGGCTGGATATTGTGCAAGTCATTCACCACAAGAGAGAGACCGGGTCTGTAGTTGGGTTTGGGAATGCAGAAGGCGTGACTAACGCTGAGCTGTTGGAATTGCCGGTTGACATCCTGGTGCCATCTGCGATGGAGCACCAGATCACAGAAGCCAACGCGCCATACATTCAGGCGCGACTCATCGTTGAGGGCGCGAACGGCCCGACCACGCCAGAGGCGGACGTAATCTTGCAAGAACGGGGATGTCTGGTTGTCCCCGATATTCTGGCCAATGCCGGCGGTGTGACAGTCTCCTACTTCGAGTGGGTGCAGGGCCTTCAGTTCTTTTTCTGGAGCGAAGAGGAGATCAATCAACGTCTGCGCCAGGTCATGTGCAAGAGCTTTGCCGATGTCGTCGAGATCATGCGGCTGTACGAGGCCGAGGGCATCGACATGCGGACAGCAGCCTACATCCTGGCGATTAGCCGCGTCAATCAGGCGACATTGCTCCGTGGAATCTACCCGTAAATCGGGCTTGTGTTGGCCACTGGCATCGTTAAGGCGCAGCCGGCAGGGCATGGGCCGGGCGACCGGGTGCCCAGGTTTGGGGAGTAGGTGAGTGCCATAGAGACCATCACACTTGAACTGGCTGACATGGCACATGGCGGCGCTGCTCTTGGCCGGCATCAGGGGAAGGTCATCTTTGTCGATGGCGGATTGCCGGGTGAGATGGTACGTGCGGCCATTGTAGACGACCGTGGACGGTATGCCCAGGCCCGGCTCGTGGAAGTGTTGAGGCCGGTGCCAGATCGTGTTTTAACCCCACGCTGCCCACACTTCGGCGACCCCAGCGTGCGTTTCGGCCTGGAGGGGCCGGCCAACGCCGGCCAGTTTTGCGGCGGATGCCAGTGGCAACACATCAGCTATCCAGCCCAACTGCGCTACAAGCAAGCCATCGTGGCTGATCAATTACAGCGCATTGGCCGCGTCAAGGAGCCGGAAGTCCGACCGACTCTGGCAATGGATGAGCCCTGGCACTACCGAAACCACGCCCAGTTTCGGCTTGGTGCCGGCGGAGCCCTCGGCTTTGTTGGAATTGATGGCCGCACAGTGGCTGAAATCGATGTGTGTCATATCCTCCACCCGCTCTTGATGGATCTGTTCGAGCAACTGGAGCTGGATTTTCCAGCACTGGAGGTCGTGTCACTGCGCGCCGGCATCCACACCGGTGATCGCATGATCATTCTGGAGACGATTGATGATCAGGCGCCGGCCATCGAAATCGACATCGCTGGCTCCTGTGTGTTGCAATTGTCCGATGGTCTGGCCGTGACTCTGGCCGGCAGCACCTATTTCGAGGAAGAGTTGCTGGGGCATCGGTTTCGGATCTCTGCCGGCTCCTTCTTCCAGGTCAACACCGAAATGGCAGGCCGGCTGGTAGAGGTGGTACGCGACTACCTTGACCCACGCGGGTACGAAACGTTGCTCGATCTGTATTGCGGTGTTGGGACCTTTGGCGTATGCCTTGCTGAGGAAGTCGGCGGAGTGATCGGTGTCGAGGAGAACCCTGTCGCCGTGGACGACGCGTTGGTCAATGCCGAGCCTTTTGACAATGTGTCTTTCTACGAAGGCCCGGTCGAGGCAGCACTGCCGGACATTGATGAACGAGTTGACATCGTGGTTCTCGATCCGCCTCGATCTGGCGTTGCGCCGGAGGTTCTGGAAATGCTGGCTGAGATAAGGCCCTCGCGCATGGCTTACGTCTCCTGCGATCCGGCGACCCTGGCACGGGATGTTGGCCGGCTGAGTAAGGCCGGCTATCGACTCGTTGAAGTGCAGCCGGTGGACATGTTCCCACAGACCTATCACATCGAATCAGTTGCATTGCTGACGCCATCTGACTAGAATAATCAAGACTTGAGAATTTCCGAGGAGTGAGGCATCCCCAGATGCCTCGTGGAGCCGCAACTGGGAATGCTGGCCCCTCGGTTTTTCAATGACCGATGGTGCAATCCTGTCGAGCAGGTAGCCCCAGATTGCGATTACTGAGGGACGGTACCGCAGTTGAGTGCACGGGTATCGGAGAATGAGCGGAAGGCGGAAATGGGTGGAAAACTTGATCCGGCGTTGAAGAAACGGCTAGAGGCAGAACCGACTCAACGGCTTGACGTCATTGTACGCACCGTGGACGACCCCCGCACTCGGGCAGCACAGGTGATAGCACACGGACTATCGATCCGGCACACATACAGCCTGATCAAAGCCTTAGCGGCAACCGGGCTTGGTGTGTCTATCCTGCAGCTTGCAGACGAACCGTGGGTAGAAAAGATCGAGCCAGATGAAGAAGTCCGCACGATGGACTGACGTTGACGGAAGTTGGAGGTGAGCCACGCGGCGGGGTGGTAGTGTCGAGCGCATTCCACTTCGTTCTGTGCCTGGCCACAAACACAAAAGGTGAGGAGTGACATCATGGACCCACGCAAATTGCACGGTATCCTGGCACAGTCGATGGAAGAAGCCGCAGAAGAGGAGGCAATGTCGGTCATTGTCCGGTTGCGGCCCAGTCTACGGGCTGATTCTGAAGAAGCTGGATATGTGGTCGAGATGGCTGCCGGCCCAGCCGTGTATCGCTACAGCCTCGTGCCGGCCATCGCCGTAGAAGCGACGCCGGCCCAGATCGAGCAAATGACCGACAGCCCTGTCGTCGAGCGGATCTGGCCTGACCTACCTGTGCACACCATGTTAGATGTGTCTGTCCCGCTGATTCGGGCTCCGAGAGTTTGGGACGCTGGTTTCACCGGGCAGGGTGTCACTATTGCGGTTGTGGATACCGGGATTGACGTTGAGCATCCTGACTTTGAAGGGCGCATCGCAGATACCGCTGACTACACAGGCCAGGGTGCTGACGACAACAACGGCCACGGCACGCACGTGGCATCCATTGCTGCTGGGAGTGGGGCAGCCAGTAATGGCAAGTATCGCGGTGTTGCGCCAGAGGCAACGATCATTGCCGCCAAGGTGTTGCGAGGTGACGGGACAGGCCGGCAGAGTGATGTGATGGCTGGCATCGAATGGGCTGTGCAGAAGGGGGCCCAGGTCATCAACCTCTCTCTGGGTGGTCCGCCTACCCCGTGTGATGGCACGGATGCACTTTCAGAGCTGGTGGATGCAGCGGTGGATGCCGGCGTCGTGGTGTGCGTGGCCGCTGGAAACTCTGGACCCAGCCAGTTGACGATCGGCTCGCCGGGCTGCGCCCGCAAAGTGATCACCGTTGGTGCAACTGTGAGCGACCCCAACACCGACTCTGATGAGGTGGCGCGTTTCTCATCGCGAGGCCCCACGGCCGACGGACGCCGTAAGCCGGACCTGGCGCTCCCGGGCGTCGGTATCATCGCGGCGCGTGCCGGCGGCACCTCCCTGGGAAATGTGATCGATGATCACTACACCTCTTTGCAAGGCACCAGCATGGCAACGCCGCATGCGACTGGCATTGCGGCTTTGTTGTTGTCCGCAGTTCCGGAATTGAGCCCGGAGCAGGTCAAGCGTCGCATGGTGACCGGGGCGCGGACCATGCACCTGGATGGTAACACCCAGGGCGCCGGGCGTGGTGATGCGTACAATGCGTTTCTGGATCAGGCCGGCCAGCCCTTGCCGGTACCACCGACGCCGGAGCCGGGTGGTTGTCTGGCCAGTGTGATGAGTCTCCTGCGCCGATGAATCAAACGAGTGCTCCATAGCGCATTTTAGTGATGCTATTGGCCTCCGCCCTTCACATGATGGCAAGGGGGACGGGGGCCTTTTGCTGGAGCGACTACGGCTGTGTGAGAGGGTCGGGTGACATATGAGCAGAAAGGTCGGCTTGCCAATCCTAACCATGGTTGAAGAGGCCTCGGCTGTTACTAGTGAGGCCGGCGATGACGAGATAACGCTGGCTCGTACCCTGGGCTACTTCGACGCGACGATGATCGGTGTGGGGGCCATGATTGGTGCCGGCATCTTCGTGTTGACGGGTATCGCTGCTGGAGAAGCAGGGCCGGCGGCCATTCTCGCTTTCGCCCTCAACGGGGTCGTGACCCTCTTCACAGCCTTGAGTTATGCCGAATTGGCTTCGACGATCCCCGAAGCCGGCGGCGGATACGCCTTCGTTAAGCGGGCCATGCCGGACGTTATGGGCTTCATCGCGGGCTGGATGCTGTGGTTTGCATACACGGTGGCATGCAGCCTCTATGCGGTTGGCTTTGGTGGCTACTTTCTGGAGCTAATCGCCAGTTATGTGCCCGCGTTGCACGCCCTTCTCGTCGGCATGTTGGGCCACCGAGGGGCCGTCTCTCTGATCACGATCTCGATTGCAACATTCTTCATCAGCCTGAACGTGGCCGGCGCTGATGTGACAGGCAAGGCTGAGAACATCATCACCATGACGAAAATCGTGATCCTGGGGCTTTTTGCCGCCTTCGGCTTGCGAGTGATCGCCAGCAACCCCCAGCAGGCTTTGGCCAGCTTCCGCCCCATGTTTCCCAACGGCTGGGGTGGCGTAATCATTGCTATGGGGTTGACCTTCATCGCTTTTGAAGGTTATGACTTGATTGCCACAGTTAGTGAGGAAATCGAGGACCCGACCCGGAACATTCCCCGGGCGACTTTCACAGCTCTGGGAATTGCAGTGCTCATCTACTTGCTCATCGTCTTTGTATCTATCGGGGCTGTGGACCCGCACGCCTTTTCCATCTATGGTAAGAGCATCGATCAATTGCCGGCGGACCTGGGCATCACCAGACCCTTTGATGCAAACGATCCGGTGATTAACACAGCCTGGGAGGTTCTGGGAGTTTACAAAGAAACAGGGATTGTTCGGGCTGCTGAGAATTTCATGCCGTCTGTGGGTGTCTTGATTATCGTCCTGGGCGGCCTGTTTTCTACCATGTCGGCGCTGAATGCAACGGTTCTCGCATCTTCTCGGGTGGCTTTCTCTATGGGTCGAGAGCGGAAACTGCCACCGCTGCTGGCCTTAATTCATCCCGTGCGGCGGACACCGCACATGGCTGTTTTAGTTTCAGGGGTAATTTTGATCTTGATCGCAGTAGCCCTGCCCATTGAGGCGGTGGGGTCGGCTGCCAGCTTGTTGTTCCTGCTGAGCTTCACGCTTGTCAACGCCTCGTTGATACTCATTCGACGCCGTGAACCCGATCTGCAGCGCGGTTATCGAGTGCCTCTCTTCCCGCTGCCACCGATTCTCGGGATCTTGACTTGTATTGGATTAGCGGTGTATCAGTTTAATTTCCAGCCGGTGGCTTGGTTCGTTGGTCTGGGGTGGATTGCAGTGGGGATTCTTGTGTATCTCTTCTACTCTGCAACTCTGGAGGAGCGGGAGGAGTTGGCCAAATACAAGATCCTCCACGAGGAAATCATCGCTGTCAAGGAGTTTTCGGTGCTGGTGCCGGCGCGCAACCGCCGCCAGATGAATACACTATCCCAATTTGGAGCTGCTATCGCTAAAGATCACGGTGGGGAGCTGTTCGCTCTATATGTCGTTCGCGTTCCGACTCAGTTGAGCCTGACTGACGGTCGAATGTTCCTCAGCGAGGGTAAGCTGATCATGGAAGAGGCCATCGCTGTGGGCAAGGCATGGGATGTGCCAGTGCGAACCATGATTCGAATTGGGCATCATGTCGGTCGCGCCATTATTGACAGTGCACGACGGCGGGATGCCAATCTGATTCTCCTGGGCTGGCCCGGTTACTCGGAGGCCCGAGGCACGGCCTTCGGGACGGTAATCTCGCTGGTAGGCCAGAACCCTCCCTGTGATCTGGCCGTGGTTCGCATGCGCAAGGATGGGCTACCACAACGTATTCTGGTGCCGGCTGCGGGAGGCCCAAACGCTGCGCTGGCGCTGGACATCGCTGTGTCGCTGGCCCGGCAGCAACGCGAGCCGGCTTCGGTCACAACCCTGTTTGTGGCGCGGCCGGATGATCCCCATGATGCAGAGGCTGGCCGTGCCAGGCTGGAGGCACTTGTTGCCGGCGTCGATTATCCCGTGGATATCGAGGTCGTGTACAACACAGATGTGGTGCGGGGGATTTGTGAGGTGGCTGAGGAATACAACCTGATTGTCATCGGTGCGACTGAGCAAGGGCTGTTTGATCGATTCATTTTCGGCAGTCTCCCGGAGCGTGTGGCCGAGGAATGTTTACAGACGACGATCATGGTCAAGCGCTATCAGGGACCTGTGAAATCCTGGTTGCGCCGGGTGATATTGCGGCAGTAGTGGTGAAGGCGTAGCGCCACAATGAAAAGTTGACAACATGAAGCTAACGTGATAGAATCCTATTCCGCGTCTGAAAAATATTGGTTGGGGAACTATACAACTGCATATCTGCGCCGCCTAATCATCTTCGCCCTGTCGATGGGAAGATGAGCGGGGGAACCAGTTTGTGGGGTGAATCTCGTCCGTGAACGAGTAGGGTATCTCTTGGCCCGAACCCGTCAGCTAACCTCGTCGGCTGAGCAAGAGAAGGGGACTGGCACAGTCTCTTGATTGAGATAGATCGAGATACGTCCGAAGAGAGGGCCACAGGATAGCACCCCCTGTGGTCTTTTTTTGCGATGGGAGTAAGGATCACGTGAAAGCTAACGAAGACCTGCGTCGAGAACTTGGTTTTTGGGCTGCCTTGACCATTGGGGCGGGCACGATGATCGGAGCCGGCATTTTCCTGCTCTCGGGATTGGCCGTCTCGCTGACCGGGCCGGCAGCCACCCTGTCCTATATCGGGGCCGGCATTGTGTGCATCATCACGGCCGCCAGCGCAGCCGAGCTGGCGACTGGCATGCCCACATCGGGTGGCGATTACTTTTTCGTATCACGCTCTCTCGGTCCGCGCTTTGGTGCCATCTCTGGCCTTGGCATCTGGCTGAGTCTGACGTTTGCCATCGCTTTTTACCTGTTTGGAATGGGAAAATACCTGGCCGACTTCTTGCCTCTGACTCCTTTTTGGGGCGCGGTCATCGGTGGCGTCCTGTTCACCGCTCTCAACGTGATTGGGGCGAAGGAGTCAGGAGGCACACAGGTGGTGGTTGTGCTGACCCTGATTGCCATCCTGGGCGGCTTTACTCTGAT
>CAYYSH010000129.1:0-8026 GCA_964474265.1 uncultured Anaerolineales bacterium | reverse complement strand
GAAGAGCGATGCTGATTCCCAGTACCCGTTTGCTTTTCATGATTCCCTCCTTTCTGATTGTGTTTTCGGAACTGGGTCATAATGTGTCGGATCGCAACATCGACAATGACTAAATATATCCGCAGGGCTGACTTGTTACCTTGGCGGTTGGGTCAGGTCACGTCCACGGATCCAGCCTTCCGCGTTGTTGACGAGTCGGCGAATACGATACCACGGTTCGCCGTTCACCGTGACCGGTCCTTCGAGGACCTCTACCCAGTCGCCGGCGATAACGAAACCGACCTGTGTTCCACCTGGGCTGTCGTATGTGTAGACCTGATACCGCGCGACTCCTAACACCGGCGTAGGCGTGGCCGTCGGTGTGTTAGTCGGCGTGGCTGTTGGCAAAGGCGTTGCGGTCAAAGTTGGTGTTCTGGTTACGGTTGGTGTCACAGTCGCAGTCGGCGTCGGTGTTGGTGTTGGCCCGAAAACAGCGCGGGCACGATTGCCCATGTAGCTGAACGCGCCAAGAGCCGAGAGTATGATGATGCCCCCCACAAAGGCGACTCCGAGGATGCCGGCGATGATCCGACGCCGGCGAGTTTCTTCCATCGCCTCATTCAAGCGTACTTGAGCGCGAATCACCTTTTCTTGAATCTCGGCTTCACGTTTATCGGCGGCCCAACTATCTAGTGCCTGCAAGTACGCGTCTGCGGCCGCAGCATAGTCTTCGGCAGCAAATAGAGCATCACCCTGTCTTAGTAGGGCTTCCAATCGCCGCGTTTCCTGGATGTAGCGGGCCTCGTCCAGGGCGCGTTGTGCCTCGATATGATTTGGATTCAGTTCCACGGCTTGCTCGAGGCGCGCAATGGCCTCATCCAGTTGATTGGCTTCCAGAGCAGCTTTGCCTTGCTCGATAAGCTGCTTCACCTGGTCTTCCCGCGCTCTCGCGGCCTGCTCTTCGAGTTCTTCCAGGCGTTGGCGCAGGTCGCTTGTCTCTTCAATGCTGAGCGCCTGTTCCAGATGCTCTCGAGCCAGTTGGAAGTCCCCGCTGCGCTGCGCCTGTGTGGCTGCCTGCACATGCTCCCGGATGGCTTTGGCCGTACTGGCGTAGCGTTGTACTCGCTCATCATCGGGGGCTACTTCCAGGGCAGCATTGGCACAAGCCAATGCGGTCTGGTAATCCCCCTGATCCAGCGCTGTTTGGCCTCGTGTGAGGGATTTCTCCATCCGCATCTGTCTGACGCGGTTGTACTCTGTCCTCGCCTCAGCCAGTTCTTGCTGAATTCTCTCATTGTCAGGATCCAGTTCAAGCGCCTGCTGCAAGTACTCCACGGCCGTTGCGTAGTCTCGGGCTTCCAGGGCCGAGTGTCCCAGGCTTAGTGCTCGTCTCAGACGCGCTTCTCTTTCCCGGGAGGTGTGGATTTCATCCAGTAGCCGGCGAGCCATGTCGTTGTCTGGATCCAGACGCAGTGCCTGTTCGAAGTAACTGGCGGCTCCTTCCTGGTCACCAGCACTGAGCCGCTCACGTCCAAGGGCCATGAAACGCAGGGAGGTAGCATGGTCCAGAAGTTTCTGGGCTTCTGGGTCGGCCTGAGGTCCTTGGACAATCTCTCGCAGGGCAGTGATTGCTGTGTCGTAGTCGTCTTTCTCCAGGGCCTGCCGGGCAATGCCGAGACGGGCTTCGTTCAGGAGTTTCTGTGCTTCAGGGTGGTTAGGGATTCGTGAGAGTGCGTCTTCCAGCAAGTCTACAGCGGCCTCGTAATCGCCCAGTCGAAGTTCTAGCCGGCTCTCGTTGATGAGTCGCTCAACGACCTGGCTGGCATCTCTGGCGTTTGTTGCCTGGGTCAGGACAGCCTGGGCCTCAGCGTGATCTGGGTCCAGTGTTAGCACTCGTTCAAGAAGTTCGATGGCGTCTTCGTAGTTGCCTTCAGCCAGAGCCTGGCGTGCCTGACTGATGCGCCGTTCAATCTCGCGGGCCTGGGTCTGTTTCTTGCGCCGGCGTGCCTGTGTGAGGCCCTCCACGGCCCGGTGGTTGTTGGGGTTGATATTCAGGACCTCTTCGAAGCGCTGTATGGCGATGTCGTAGTCGCCTCTGCGCAGGGCCATTTCCCCCTCTTCCAGGATGGGCTCGACCTGGCGTACCTGGTTGAGCCGCCGGCGTGTCTCGCCGATCAGCCGGATGACATCCTCGCGTTCCGGATCTACTCGCAGTACGCGCTCGAAGACGTCCAGGGCTGCCTCGTAGTCGCCGCTGGCGAAGGCGGTCTCACCCTGGTCAACGTATCGTTGGACTTGCACTTCGCGCAGTCGTCGTTCAAGGGCCGGGCTGTTTGGCACTTCGTTCAGGGCCGTTTCGATGGCGTGGGTTGCCACATCGTATTTGCCGGCGATAAGTGCCGCCTCGCTCCGCCGCACGGCTTCTTGAACTTCCCGGGCTTTGCGTTCCCAGGCTTGTAACTCCGGGTCATCCGGGGCAATAGCCAGTGCCCGGCTAAAGCGATCTACTGCCACGCCGAACTCGCCGGATTGCAAGGCCTGCCGGCCTTCTTCGACCAGGCTTTCTAAGCGTTCCGTCTGTTCCAGCCGTGTACGTGCGACAGCCAGCTCTTCCTCTACTTCACGGGTGTCCAGCTCCAGAGTCTGGCCAGTGGCTAATGCCTGTTCGAAGAATCGAACAGCAGCCCGATAGTCTTCGCTGTTCATGGCGAGTTGGCCACGCTCAACCAGTCGGTCGAAGTCTTGTGTCTGGCGTTTCTTGCGAGCCTGTCGAGCTGTGGTTAGATATTCGCGCGCTGCCTGGTTATCCGGATCGAGATCGAGTGCCGCTTCGAAATACTCAATGGCATCATCGTAATCTTCTGCATTCAGCGCCGAGATCCCTTTACTGACCAGGGCCTTGGCCTCACGTTGGTCCTCTCGCAGCATACGGTTATCTCCTTGCGGTGCCCCACCACTTGTTGCTCAGGCGCGCCAACCATTCTTTCATGCGAGTCACGATACCGTCCTTGGGGGGATGGCTCACGATGGGGGCCGGCAGTTCTGTCGGCTCCTTCACTGGTCGCGTGACCTCCACCCCCAACTGGTGTGCACGCTCTTCCAGCGCTGCACACACAGCCTCTGCGCTCTGGTATCGTTCATTCAGGTCGATGTGGACGAGCCTGAGGATGATCTCTTTGAGTTCTGGGGACAGTGCGACATCGGGAAAATCGACGGGCCAGACGATGCCTTCGTCGGTGACGCTGTATCCGCTCTCTCTCAGTTGGGAGTAGACCGGTGTGGGAATCTGCCGGCTTCGGATGTCTACGCCAGTGAACATGCTGTAGAGCATCGTGCCAAGTTTGAACAGGTCCCCCTGGAAGTTCCACTCCTTCTCCCAGGATACGTCAAGGTGTTCCTGCGGATTGTTGGTGACGAACCTGCGAGATACGTTCCAGTCAATCAGTGTCATACGGCCATCGGACCAGAAGATGTGCTCGAGTTTCAGGTCTCGGTAGGCAATGTCACGGGCGTGGGCTGTGCGCAGCAAGTCTGCCAGTTGCCAGGCGATTGGCAGACCATCTTCTTCTGAGAGCCGGCCCTGGTGAGTTACGCGAGTCAGAAGATCGGTGCCGGGCGGCAGCAACTCCAGGCCAATGTATGGCCGGCCATCTGAAGCTGTCCCGTGGTCCAGCATGGTGACGACTGTTGGTAGATCGGCCAATGCTTTCAGGAGTTCGACCTC
Source organism: uncultured Anaerolineales bacterium (assembly GCA_964474265.1). Classification (GTDB taxonomy): domain Bacteria; phylum Chloroflexota; class Anaerolineae; order Epilineales; family JAANWY01; genus CAYYSH01. Next base: position 4,323 of record CAYYSH010000129.1, on the reverse strand, counting down.
GATGTCGAAGGCCTCACGCCATTTAGGATCGCCACCGACATGCTCTTCGCGGAGTAGTTTCAGAGCCACAGGGCGATCAAGATGTGTATCCTGGGTGCGATACACAACCGCGAAGCGTCCCTCGCCAAGCGGTTCTCCCAGGATATAGCGTCCCTCACCGATACTCAGGCTCATGTTCCGTCCTTGCCAAGTACCTCTGTCTGTGCTGCTTCTGCCATCCCAAGTCCCAGCATACGGCGCAGCAGGTGTCGCCAGCGTTGCTGTCGGTGTTTATGGCGAGCCTGGGCAGCTCGGGCATGCGCTTCGGTCTGGAAGCCGGCATGAGGCGTCAATTGAGCTGCAATTTCATACGCCTCGGCTGCTGCATCATAGTGTCTGTTGGCTTCAAAGCGCCGCGCTTCGTTCATCAGCATCCGGGCTCTGTCATGACGTGCTTTTTGTCGCATCACTGTATGCCGGCGCCGCACAAGTTCCGGATCATCTGGCAACAGCTCTACCGCTTCTTCCAGAGCCTGGAGGGCAGCGTGATAGTCGCCGGCCTCGATGTGTGTATCGACCGTGGAGACGAGCGTCGCAACCTGCGCCAAGCGTGCTCGCTGTGCAGCCTCTTCCTCAGCTTGCCGGGCTGCTTCCGCCTCAGCCTGGACGACTTCGCGAAGCTCCAGGGCTCGGGGATGATCTGGGTTTAGCTTCAGGGCTTCGTTGACCAGTTCCAGAGCCCGGATATGGTCGCCCTCGTCAGCGGCCTGGCAAGCGCGTTGTACCAGTCCCTCGCACTTCGCATGCCGCCAGAGTTGTTGTATCTTGGGGCTATCCAGTGCAATATCAAGGGCCTGCTCCAATTCAGCAACGGCGATCTCATAATCCCCGCGTTGGTTTGCAATCTGAGCAGCCTGCAGGTGTGTTTGAAGTTGTTGCGCTCGGTCGTAGCCGGCGCGTGCTTCTGCGAGCTCCGGGCTTAGCTCCAATGCTCGGGCAAAAGCTCGTTCTGCTGTGGGGGCGTCTCCGGCCTCTAGAGCAGCCCGACCCGCATCCAGCGAACGGCGGAGTTCCAACTGCCGGCGGCGAAGATGGTCGGTTGCGGTCAGCAGCAACTCGGCTACTTGCTCATTGTCTGGCTCCAGATCACGAGCCTGTTCTAACCAGGCTATTGCCTGCTCAGGTGCATTCTCCACATGAGAGGCAGCGTGCTCGATCAGCCACTGCATGCGTTGCCGGGTAGCGGCCTGAACCTCAGCACGGATTCGGGCTACCTGCCCCTCCAGACCTGGTAATGGATCAATATCTTGTGCTCGTGTGTAATATTCCAGCGCCGCTTGCAAGTCGCCGTGTGCTTCAGCGGCCTGGGCACTCTGTACCAGGTCGCGGATCTGGAAGGTTTTCTCGATGTAGCTGGCTATCTCGGGATCACTGCCCAACGTGGCAGCCTTCTCGAAGTGTTGAAGCGCCTGTTCGTAGTTGCCGGCGCTGAGTGCTCCGCGACCCGCGGCCATCAGGTTTCGCACCTCGTGGGCGCGCACCTCGGCCTGCCGCTGACGGGCCAGAGTGAGGCCACGTCGAGCGTCCAGATCTTCTGGGCAGCAATCTACAGCCTCTTCGAAATACCGGACTGCTGTTTCGTAATCTTCACCTCGGAAGGCTGCGTGAGCCTTGTGTAGCAGTGCCTGCAGTTGCTCTGTCCGCGCCTGGGCGGCTTCAGCTCGTGCGCGCAGGATGTTCGCTTCGCTGTCGGGATCCAGTGTTGCTGCCTGCTCGAAGAACTGGATTGCCTCTGCATAGGCCTTGTTGGCCATTGCCTGATGCCCTTTTTCCAATAATTGCCAAACGCGTCGGGCTCGTTGGTCTTGCAGGGCTTGCTGAACCTCGTCCAGAAGCTGGTGTGCCTCAGGATGCTCCGGTGCGAGTTCGAGAACGGCGTTGATATGTCGCAACGCTTCGTCGTACTCACCAATCTGGAAGGCTGTACGTGCCTGGGGTCAGCCAGCCCTCCAGTTCTTGCATCCGCTGCCGGCGTGATTCAAGGGCAGCAAGGCCGGCACGGGCTTCTTTATTCTCCGGCTGACGTTCAAGCACCGCTTCGAATGCGTGCTGTGCCTCGGTGAAATGATTGTGCTCCAGGGCAATCTGCCCCTGACCCAACTTAGCTGCCACCCAACGCTCTTCGATCGATGCAGACTGGGGCATGTGATCGAGGAGGGTTTGAAAGGCCGCCGCTGCCTCGGAAAACTGATGGGATTGCAACGATTTCTCGCCGGCCTCCAGTTGGACCTGGAATGCATTAACCGTTTGGAGTCGCTCCTGTAAGAAGGGTGCGGCCGGTTCAAGCGTGCTGGCTTGCTGCAAGAGTTGCTGGGCGGCTGAATAATCGCCGGCCTGCAAGGCTTCCTCGGCTTGCTCCACAGCTTGTGTGACTTGAGATGCCAGTTCGTGCAGTATCCGAACTTCCCAGTGTTCTGACGGGCCAGCTTGTGTGGATGAGCCGGCGTGTTGCAGAATTGTCTCACTTGAGGCCAGTGCATCAAGCGCAGTAGCCAGGTCCCCTTCCTGGAACGCCATGCGGAATAAAGTCAGGTTCTCTTCGATCTGATCTTTCACAGAATCTGGTAGACGCTCATCCTGGCGGATGCGGGCTGTCACCAGGTGACTTTGAGTGATGAGTCCGGGTGTATTGAAGACCGCTTCTTCGAAATAACTGATTGCGTCCTCGTAATCGGCTGCTTCCAGGGCAGCCAGACCCTTGCTGAGCGCAGCCCGTGTTTGAGTAATGGGTTCCCTGGTAATGGGCTGACTCAAGCGTTGGACTTGCTGGGCAAGGGCCCGCTCAAGTTCTGATGCTGACTGATAGACGGTTTCCAAGTTTTCCTGCAGGCTTCGTTCGATGATCAACCGGGTGCCCAGGGAGAGCGCCATATCCGTAGTCGTGTCCGCAAAATCAACGTGGGTGTTCGCATCATTGCCTGAGACCAGGGTTGTCAGCGATGGCCCGCTGGCCCATTTGACCGTGGAGCGGCCGGTAAACAGGTAGTACATGGCCTGTCCAAAGGCGCGTATTTCCCGGGCAACAGCCTCCTGGAAAACGTCATGCTCAGCAGTTGATAGCTCTTTTACAACGTTCCAGTCTATGACTTTAATCTGTGTACCATTCCAGTAAATGTGCTCTGGTTTGAGATCTGCGTAGACGATACCCAGCGAATGAATGTAGCTGAGGAGAGACGCGAACTGGTGACAGATGACGAGGCCCATCGGTTCACTGAGTCCCTCTTCCACAAGCTCTGGCAGAGGGCGATAGGGCTCCGTCACATATTCTTGCAAGGTGCAGGGCAGGCGCACATTGTCTTCAAGAAGGATCTCTCCTTTGCCTGGTGGGTGGGGGTTTACGACTTCCGGGCGATGTGCCAGTTGTTCCAGGAGGTCCGCTTCTCGTAGAAACTCGGTGGCGCGCTCGGCTTCAGCATGACGTGTTTTGAGTATCTTCACGACTACCGGGGTGCCATCTTGCAGGCTTCGCATGAGATAAACATCTGCCAGATAGCCGTCACCGAGCGGGCGAATGACTACAAACTGATGTGTCTCGCCGAGGAAGTCAGTGATGGTAGTACGTTGGTCCTGGTTCAGGGGCATAGTGGCCGTATCCAACACTGTACAACTGCGATACCGATGTGGCGCCCGACGAATGCTCGGGTGCACATTCTATAACAGAATTCCCTCTAAGTCAATTCGCTGTTGATATGATAACACGATACATCTCAGATTCGTTACAGAAGGACGAAGGATAGCCGCCGGACGGATGACCGTGGGTACGGTACCGACCCGCAGATGCCTGTACCCACGGTCATCCGGAGCTAGACAGTCTCTAACATCCCTAATTCGGGAGATCAGCCTCAAACTGGTCACCAGGTTGGACAATAACAAGCCCCTCCTTGGTCACAGTTAGATGGTAAGTCTGGATGGCCGCCTTCTTCCAGTCAACCCAGACCTTACCGGTACCGGCACTACGTCCGAGCTTTTCCCAGCATGTCCACAAGCTCTCACCTTTGGAGACGACACAGACCTGAGGCGCAGGCGTGACAGCCGGCTGCTCTTCTTTTGCGGCTGCCGTCTCGCCAGATACCGCAGGCTGTTCCACCGCCGGTTGCTCCGCAGCAGGGGGGGACACGGCGGGCTGTTCAGCGGCAGGTGCAGTCAGTGTGACGCTGGCTACTACTTGTGCCTCCCCGATGGTTTCTGCCTGTGGGCTTTCCGCCATTGGTTGCACACTCTTCAGGTCCACGTCGATGCCGGCGACGCTGAGGACAGGGGAGAGTTGGCGAATGGTGGCGCCCA
>CAYYSH010000128.1:2275-8068 GCA_964474265.1 uncultured Anaerolineales bacterium | reverse complement strand
GGCGGCACTTCGGCGAGGGTTACCTCGCGCAGGTATGGATTGGGGACGTACTCGACGGTTTTGCAGGTCACGGCTCGTCTCACGATGTCCAGGGTGACTTTGTCCACCCAGTACTCGTCGGGGGTGACTTCGCCGGCAACGACGCTCTCGCCGAGACCCCAGTTGGCATTGATCGCGATCTTGGACCGGTCGCCGTTCAGCGGGTTCAGGGTGAACATGACGCCGGCTGACCGGGCATTGGCCATTTTCTGGACCCCGATACTGATCAGCACTTTATCGTGCGGGAAGCCCATCTGCATGCGATAGGTGATGGCCCGGGGCGTAAACAGGCTGGACCAGCATACCAGGGCCCGGAGCAGCACATGGCCGGCTCCCTGGACCCAGAGGTACGTGTCTTGCTGGCCGGCGAAGCTGGCGTCCGGGAGATCCTCGGCGGTGGCGCTAGAACGTACCGCCACTGGCAGATCATCGACACCCACTCGCCGGGCCAATTCCCGGTAGGCTTTCTGGATTGCCTCGGATACCTCATCCGGCACCTGGGCAGCACTCATGAGCTGCCGGATGTCTCGGCTGGCTGCCTCCACAGCAGGGATATCGTCCGGGCGAAGCGGTGCCAGGATCCGGGAAATCTCGTCTCGAATCCCGCTGAGATTGAGGAACGCCTGGTAAGCCTCGGTTGTGAGTGCGAATCCCGGCGGCACCCGGATGCCGGCCCTGGTGAGTTCACCCAGGCTGGCGTTTTTGCCCCCCACCAGGGACAGGCAATCCCGGTCCACCTCGTCGAACCACAGGATGAATGGCGATTCACTCACAGTATTCTCTCCTCTTTAGCCCGGTAGTCGAGTGGTCAGATAGTCGAGTAGTCATGGCATCGACTTATCGCCCGACCACCTGACTACTCGACTAATCGACTGTCCGACCACCCGACTACCCGACCACAGGACAACTCTAATCCAGGATCGTGACAACCCCGGTGGAACCATCCACACGCAACCGCTGGCCAGTCTGGAGTAGTTTGGTAGCGAAGCCGGTGCCCACCACAGCCGGCAGTCCATACTCACGGCAGACGATGGCTGCGTGGGACATCATGCCGCCCACGTCGGTGACGGTGGCCTGGATGCGGGTGAAGACGGGTGCCCAGCTTGGCGTTGTGATGGGGCACACAAGAATTTCGCCAGGCTGAACCTGGCTCAGTTCCTCGACGCTCTTAATGACGCGTGCCGTCCCTTCTACAACACCGGGGGAGCCGGCAAAACCCGTCAATTGCTGGACATCACCGGGTTCGCCTTGCGGTTGAAGCCAGTTGCTGACGATGTCGGTGGTGATACCCCACAGCATGATGGTGAAAGGCTCGGTCACTACTTCTGGGGGCACCCCGAGGGCCGGCGGCGGCGTCCACTCGTACATCTTCTGGATCATCTCCTTGCGCCGCTCGATCTCCTGAGGCCAATACTTCGGGCCCCGGGCCGGCGTCCCAACGGCCCACGAGGTTACCAGGTCGTACAGAGCGTCGTGGATTTCAAAGCGGTGCAGGTAGAAGATGTCGTCTACCTCGTTGAAAAAGCCATTTTTGACAAAGATGCGCCCGAATTCACGCACTTTGTTCCACATGATGGTGTGATGCCAGTGCTCTACGTAGAAGTTGTGATCTTCGATGTAGGGGAACACGGTGCGTGCCAGTTGCAGGAGATCCTGAAACGCTTTTCGATTTTCCTCAGCGTCGAGAAGGCTCAGGTACTCCTCAGCAAGCTGGTCCCGCTCCTGACGAATGGCTTCCAGGGGCCGGTCAATATTCTCGCCGCGCTCCAGCTTTTCGATGTAGCCCCGCAGAGAGACGAAAGGCAACGTCATGTCGTCGATCCAACTGGGATGGTGATGGTAGAAGCCGGGGCCAGTGGAGAAGTAGAACCACGGATTCTTGACTGACTCCAGAGCAGCAATCCACTGCCGGCCAGCATCGCTCTGCTCCAGCTCCGCCAGTACCTCCTCAGGGGGTCTGCCGTCCTTCTTGAAAGCATCAGCCACGCCCAGTTCCAGAGCCTTTCGGGCCAGGTTCTTGAGCTCCGTGTCAGGCCGGAAGAGGATCACGTCGATACCCGACACCATTTTGGCGATGGTCTGGTCGGGGATCTCGGGGAACGCCTTCTTGCAGAAATCGAAGAAGGTGAGGTAAGCCGCATAACCCAGGTTGAGGAACTCGAAGTGATGCTGCCAGATCTTGTAGCAGTTTTCGATGACCCGGTCCCACGCTTCCAGCAGATGGTAGCCGCTGGTGATACCGTGTCCCTCGGTCACTACTGACTCATCCTCATACTCCGGCAAGTCCGGGATTTCCAGGGCTTCCAGTTCACGGATGACCTCGGTGGCTTTGACCTTCCACTTGTCAAACAGATCGTTCCAGTTCTGATAGTAGTAGCCGGCGCGCCGTTGGAAGTATTCAAGGCGCTGCTGGACTACCTCGGGGTCTGTGATGGCGTTTGGGCTGATGTACAGGTAGCCATTCAGCACCCGCTGGTCGATGCCAAGGGCCGGTGGAACCACGAATACACGTGAGTTGTACTGACCCAGGGCCACCCACCAACTCTCGCAAGTGATTGTATCGAAGGGATAAAGAGGCTCAGGATGATGCATTCCATCCTGAAACCAGAATTTGCTTTCCTCAAACTCTCGCCGTTCATCACTGAAGAGGTAGTAGTACGGGTAAAGCTGCTCCCAGCCCTCCAACCCGGGAGGGGTTTCAATCTCAAAGGGACTCGGGAACCTGTTGGAGGTCTGATTGGCCATGCTTCAACTCCTTCTTCGTGTGGCTCGTCTACGCGCCGGCAGCGCGTCAACGAAGGACGATCAGCGCGATTGCATAAAAGTCGGCTCCCTTTTCACTGTAGGCTTACGAAACATCACCTCCTCCTCAAAACCGGAACGTGAAACGGTGATGCGTGAAACGGGATGCGTGAAACGTGAAGGGGCCCACGCGAAGCAGTCATCACGTTTCACGTTTTACGTTTCCCACTGCGTTTCACGGTTCACCAGAATCCAACCAACCAGGAATGTGGGTCACGTCGGGCAGGATGACATCCGGGCGATCTTCCGGCGGCACTTTGTCCACGTCCTCCCGGCGGGTGGAGCCGGTGAGAACCAGGATGGTGCGCAGGCCGGCCACCTTGCCCATCTTGATGTCCTGGTCGAGCTGATCGCCGGCCACTGCGCCGTGGGCACTGTCGATCCCCAGGATCTTTATGGCCATCTCGCCGGCCCAGCGTGAGGGTTTGCCCATCACTATCGGCTCCACGCCCGTCGCCCAGGCCACAGCCTTGATCATCGGGCCTGAGGCCGGCTTGAAACCATCGGCCACCGGCACACGGCGGTCCAGGTTGGTGGCGACAAACGCCGCCCCCCGCCAGATGGCCTGGCATGCCAGGTTCAGCGTCGCCTGATTGAAGTCGGGATCGCGGCCCATTACCACGACCTCGGCCTCTTCCGGCTGCTCCACCAGCGTGATGCCACGCTCTTGCAAGGCCGTTATGAGGCCGGCGGCCCCGATGGGCAACACGCGCCGGCCGGCATACTGTTCCCGGACGAACTCAGCCGCGATGACAGCGGAGGTGAGAATCTCGTTCGGCTCAGCGGCGATGCCCATCGCTTCCAGCCGCTGAACCCACTCCCCTGTTGTGCGCTGGTTGTCGTTGGTGAGAAACGCCACCCGCATCCCCCGTCGCCTGAGTTCCTGCAGCGTCTCCGGTGCGCCAGGAATGGCCTGCCGGCCCCGGGCCAGGCAGCCGTCGATGTCGAAGATGATGCCATGGATTAAGGTGTTCATGTGTTAGTGGGTCCCTGGGTGTTTTGCCTGTGGCGTGTTGTTTGCTGCGTAGTAGTGCGTAGTGCGTACTGCGTAAGAGGTTGCACGCGCTGGTTGAGCAATACGCAGTACGCACTACGCAGTACTCGTCACGCCGGCACCAACTCCTCCAGCCGCTCAGGCAGCTCCGCCGGCTCGGCAAAGTACTCGTCCCAGTTCTCCTGAATGTGCTTGACCAATTGCTCATCCAGCTCGATCTTCAGCGGGCGCTCATCCTCGTCCCACTCGTAGGGGGTGGTGCAGTCGATGATGACCCGACTAGTGAGGAAGCGGGCGCTGCGCGGCAGCGAGGGGTCCAGCGGCGTGGATCGCCCCCGGTGGATGAACTGGGTGCCGAACTCGGGCTGGAACTTGAAGCTGAGGGCATACATGACCTGCTCCATGTTCTCGGGATCGATGTCGTCGTCCACCAGGATCACGGTTTTCAGGCCGTAGTTGCCGGTGTGCGTGGCGAAGGCTGCCAGGCCGACCTGGGTGGAGTGGCCATGGTACATCGGTTTCATCGAGATGATGACCAGCATCCGGCCGGCGGCCGCCGGCGGCCCGTAGACCGCCTTGATGCCGGGGATGCCCATGCGCTGCAAGTCATTCCACAGGGAGGCCGTGCGGTTCACGGCCATCACCATGTGAGTGTCAGTGACGGGCCGGCCCACTGTCGTGGCCCACAGGATCGGGTCGTTGCGGAAGGTGATGGCTTTGACGTGCATAAACTCGTACGGCGAACTCCCTTTGCCCGAGTAGTGGCCGGTGTACTCACCGAAGGGGCCCTCTGGCAGGCGCTCCCCCGGCACAATTTCACCCTCGATCACGATCTCGGCGGTGGCCGGCACCAGCAGATCGCTGGTTTCAGCCTTCACGACCGGAAGCGGTTCGCCCCGCAGCGCGCCAACGACTTCGTACTCGCTCTCTGCCAGCGGAAACATCGTGCTGGAGCAGAGGAACAGGTTCGGATCTGAGCCGATGACCAGCGCAACGGGCATGGGGATGCCTCTTTCGGCATAGCCGCGAAAATCCATCTCGCCATCTTTGGCTTTGATGAAGTAGGTGGTAATCCGCTTTTCGTCCACGATCATGCAGCGGTAGGTCCCCACGTTCAGCCGGCCCGTCTCCAGGTTGCGCGTCACTACGCCGCCGGCGGTGCCGATGTACCGGCCACCATCCAGCGGGTAGAACCACGGGGCGGGGAACATTGTCACGTCCACATCGTCGCCGGTGATAACGTTTTCTTTGCAGGGCGCTTCGTTCCGCGACACCTCGACCGGCGGCACCTTCCGATCCTTGATGCGCTCCACCCACAGCCGAGAGAGGTTCATCAGGCTGGTGTCCGCCGGCATCTCCAGCGCGTAAGCCAGCCGTTCTCGGGCTGTGAGAGCACTGGTCAGCACCCGGTGACCGGGATAGTCCTTAATGTTCTCGAAGAGCAAGGCGTAGCCGCCGCCCGGCTTCTCCTCGTTGAGCTTGGCCACGTGCGCCAGCTCCAGGTTCCAGTCCACCTGCTTCCGCACCCGCCGAAGCTGTCCCTCATCCTCCAGCCGCTCCAGAAATTCACGCAAATCGTAGTATGGCATTCTCTGTCCTCCTGCAGTCAATCCAGCCATCCAGCCATCTAGCTATCCAGCCATCCAGCCACCTAACCGTCTCCTCCTGTCGGCTCGCCAGCCATCAAGATTTGACGAGCCTTTTGCAGGTGTTCCCGCATGGCTTCTGCAACAGCTTCCGGGTCTCGATCGATCACCGCCTGAAGGATACGTTCGTGGTCATGCAGGCGGTCTTGAGCAACCTGCGAAGTGATTCGTGTCCGGCGCGCGGTCTCCAGATACAGGTCGCGGATGGTGCGGTACATGAGCGCCAGCACCTGATTGTGGGCAGCATCAGCCAGGGCTACGTGGAAATCCACGCCGGCCTGAATGTTGGCCTCGCGATCCGAGATGGTCTCG
>CAYYSH010000128.1:0-2265 GCA_964474265.1 uncultured Anaerolineales bacterium | reverse complement strand
TTCCATGACTTCCGAGATGACACCGATCTCCGCGATGCGCTGCCAGTCCACCACGAGGGGAAGAATGCCGGCATCTCGTACAAACGTCCCCTTGCCCTGAATCACCTCGATGACGCCCAGAAGTTGCAAGGCCCGCATCGCCTCGCGAATGGAGGAGCGCCCGACGCCGAAGCGATCTGCCAGCTCCGTCTCTGACGGAAGCCGGTCGCCGGGGCGCAACTCGCCCTCGGCAATCAGCCGCTGGATTTCTTTGAACACCACCTCCGGCAGGGAGGGGAGCTTTTGAATGGATCGGAAGTCAGCCATTGGGGAATACCACGAGTCATCAGACGTCTGATGAGCAGATGATCTGAGTATAACACATGATCTCTGCGAATACAACTCCACATCCGGGTGGTTTAGAGGACTGAGATTCCTGCCCGACCGGGTAGGGAGCCGGGGAACGATGCCCCTGGCGCGTGGCCGGCGGGCAGGAACCTGGGGAGTGGGGCGGCGAGGACCCGAAATCCCTCACGGGGCCTGCCGGCTGCTACTGATCTTCGAATCGACCGGGGAATCCAATGATCTCTGCTCGCAGCACCTCGTCACCCTGGCTGTTTATACAGCGGCAACGCAAATGCACTTTGCCGCGAGATGCATCGACCTCTACGACTTCGGCCCTGGCCGTTACCGTGTCGCCAATGTAAACTGGGGCGATAAACTCGAAATGCATTTCAGTGGCCAGGAATGCCCACAACCCGCCGATGTGAGTCAGCAGACTGGCAGTGAGTAGCCCAGGTGCGATGCGCCGTTGGAACCGTGTGCCGGCCACAAAAGTGTCGTCGGTGTGGTAGGGGTTTACATCCCAGGTGACGCCGATGAACAGGGCGACATCCGCCTCCGTGATGGTGCGGGTGAAGGCGACTTTCTCACCGACGACTGGCGCTCGAAAGATACGTCGTGGCAGGAGGGGGGTCTCCATCACGGTCTCTCACTTTCGGCGATCCACGATCCGCCGTGCCTTCAGCTCCCAGCGCGGCAGGCTGCCGGCCTCCGCCACGTGCACCGGCACCCGCAGGCTCAGCCGGCGCTCCATTTCCGCCTGCACTGCGCGTGCCACCGCTTCGGCGTCGTCCTCCACCACCTCGATCTTCAGCTCCAGTTCGTCCATCTCCCCCCGCTTGTAGACCTCGATGGTGAATTCGTCCACCTGGTGGAAGCTACGCACGATGTTCTCGATGGCGCTGGGGAACACGTTGACACCCCGCACGATGAACATGTCGTCAATGCGCCCGATGATGCCACCGTCCATGCGGACAAACGTGCGCCCGCACTCGCAGCGCTCTCGGGCCAGCCGCACCTGATCGCCTGTGCGGTAGCGGATGATCGGCATGCCGATTCGCCCCAGGTTGGTGATGACCAACTCGCCCTCGTCAGCCGGCTCGCCTGTCTGTGGGTTGATCACCTCAACGATGAATTCCCCCTCGTTCAGGTGCACGCCGGCATGCGCCAGGCACTCGAAGCCGTGAGCTCCCACCTCGGTAGCGCCGGTGTGGTCGAACAACTGGGCGTTCCACGCTTCCTCGATGCGCCGGCGGGTGCCCGGGATGTTCGCTCCTGGCTCGCCAGCCACGATCAGCCGTTGCACAGACGACCCGGCGATGTCCAGGCTGTTCTCACGCGCCACCTCAGCCAGGTGCAGGGCGTAGCTGGGCGTGCAGCAGATCGTCGTCGCTTCCGTCTCCAGCAGATGGTGTAGCCGCTGGACCGAGTTCTGGGCGCCGCCGGAGATGGCCATAGCGCCGACCCACCGGGTCCCTTCCCAGGCGCTCCAGAAGCCGATGAACGGGCCGAAGGAGAAGGCAAAGAAGACGCGGTCTTCAGGCCCCACGCCGGCTGCCCGGTAGACGGCCCCCCAACAGCGCGCCCACCAGTCCCAGCTCTCCGGCGTGTCCAGCCAGCGGAGCGGTCTGCCTGTCGTGCCCGACGTCTGGTGCAGTCGAATGTATCGCTCGAGCGGGAAGGTAAGGTTCGTGCCGAAAGGCGGGTTGGCTTCCTGGTCTGCCACCAGTTCACTCTTGAGGGTGAACGGGAGATGGCGCAGATCCTCCAGGCTGCGGACCTCCTCAGCACGTTCCAGGCCGGCCTCGCCCAGCTTCCGGCGATAGAAGCCGTTGGTGACCAGCACCTCTCGGAGCATGGTTTGCAGCCGCTCCACCTGCCGTGCTTCCAGCAGCTCCCGATCCGCTGTCTCAATCTCCCGATCGAAGTACGTCACGTCCATCT
>CAYYSH010000127.1:0-8068 GCA_964474265.1 uncultured Anaerolineales bacterium | reverse complement strand
TATAATCAGTGCCTGAGAATTTCGAGGAGTGAGGCATTCCCAGATGCCTCACGGGGCCGCATCTGGGGATGCTGGCTCCTCAGTTTTCTCAACTGCTGATGATAGCTTGCGAATAACTTGCATAGTAGTCCGATATGTAGTCCGAGATCGATCCCGCGAGTGCCAGGGTTATGGAAAGCCTGAACATCGATTTTACCAAAGCCGTGTCCGTTCTTCTGATCGCCATAGCTGCCGGCGTTTCTGGCCGCCTGATTGGCCGGCTTCTGCTCCGCTACGGACAACAACTGGCCGCGCGGACCCGTACGGCGAGTGACGACTACATCGTGCTGCTGTGCGCCCGTGCTGCGGAGTTCGGCATCTACCTCATCGGCGTGATGATGATCCTCTCGACTCTCAACGTGTCCATCACGCCGCTGCTCACAGGGGCCGGCGTGCTGGGCATCTTCATCGGCCTGGCTGGCCGCGAGGTATTCTCCAACACGCTCGCCGGCCTGTTCATCATCGCCGATCGGCCTTTCGACGTCGGGCAGCGTGTGCTGTTGCCCAAAGAACTTGGCGACATCTACGGGAGTTGGGGTGATGTAGTCCAGATCGGGCTGCGCAGTACGCGGGTGCGTTCCACTGATGGCGTCCTGCTGACTATTCCGAATTCCCAGTTGGTGAACGACGTGGTTGTCAACTTCAGCCATGAAGAGAGCCCCCATCTGCGGGTGAGGATTCGTATCGGCCTCGAACCCTATTGGGACAACGTCCGACGGGCCATGAAAACGGTGGAAGAGATCGTCACCGCTCATCCGGACGTCATCTCCGACCCAAGGCCACCCGAGGTCGTTCTCCGCGAGATTCGCGACTATGATGTCCTGCTTGAGGTGAGATTCTATGTCGAAACCGCTCGCAAGATGCGGCGCACCAAGTCGCAACTCATCGAGGGAATCTTGAAAGCTTTCGAGGAACAGAGCATCCAGATCGCCTTTCCTCTCTCCCTGGTCCGCCTGTTACCTGCCGGCGACAGCAGCCAACCCCAGACATCTCCGGAATCTATTGCCACTGATCACCGTCAGCCATGACTGACCCTGTTCTGTTGTCTACATTGCTTCAAAACCTGCCTGAAGCCCGAGTCCATGGTTCTGCCGATGTGCTGGTAACCGGGGTGCATCATGATTCTCGCAAGATCCAGCCCGGCAATGTCTTCGTGGCCATATCAGGAGCGAATTTCGATGGCCGTGCCTTCATTCCACAGGCAGTGGAGCAAGGGGCGGCTGCAGTGGTGATGGAAGTGGCGTTCGGGGAGACTCGGGAGAGCCACAGCTCCCCCCAGATTCCCGTTGTGATCGTCCCCGATGCTCGCGCGGCCCTGGCTCACCTGGCGGCCGCTTTCTACGACTATCCCGCTCGCCGGCTGAAGGTCGTCGGTGTCACTGGCACCGATGGCAAAACCACCACCTGCAACCTGATCCACAGCGTGCTGACAGCGGCCGGCCATCACGCCGGCATGGTCAGCACCGTCAGCGCCCGTATCGGCGAGGAGGAAATCGACACCGGCTTCCACGTGACGACGCCCGAAGCCCAGGATTTGCAGGCCTACCTGCGGCGTATGCTGGACTGGGGCGCCGAGTATGCCGTGATCGAGAGTACATCTCATGGCCTGGCCCAACGCCGCGTTGATGCGGTAGACTTCGACGTAGCTGTGATCACCAACGTCACACACGAAAGCCTGGAGTACCACGGCACTTTTGAGGCGTACCGCCAGGCCAAAGGCCGGCTCTTCGGCATGCTTGCTGAATCGAGGCACAAGCCGGGTGTTCCCAAGGTGGCAATCCTCAATGCTGACGATCCGTCCTTCCCCTTCTTTGCAAGATTTTCGGCTGACTGGCGCCTCTCCTACGCTGTTGAGGGGCCGGCAGACCTGACTGCTGGCCATGTCCAACACACGCCGGCCGGCCTGCGCTTCAACGCCCGCACCCCTGTTGGTTCCTTCGAAGTCGTGTCTCCGCTGCTTGGCGTTTACAACGTCTACAACATCCTGGCAGCATTGGCCGTTGGCGTCTCGCAAGAAGTGGGCATCGATGCCATGCAGGCCGGCATTGCCTCGGTACGGAGTGTGACCGGGCGCATGGAGTTGGTGGATGAAGGTCAGGACTTCATCGCCCTGGTCGATTTTGCCCACACGCCGGGCGCGTTGAAGAACGCGCTCTATGCCGCGCGAGAACTCACCAACGGGCGGGTGATCGTGGTGTTCGGCTGTGCCGGCCTCCGGGATGTGGAGAAGCGCCCGATGATGGGGGAAGTTGCTGCGCGTTTGGCCGATCTCACGGTCATCACCGCCGAGGATCCGCGCACGGAGGATCTGGAGGTCATCATGAACCAGATTGCGGCGGGAGTAGAGCAGGCCGGCGGGCGAGAAGCTCGCGATTACTTCCGGGTGGCTGACCGGGGTGAAGCCATTCGCTTCGCTGTAGAGCTGGCCCGGCCAGGCGACTTGGTGATGGTGTGTGGAAAGGGCCACGAAGCCTCTATGTGCTTCGGAACTACCGAGTATCCATGGAGCGATCACCTGGCTCTCCGCAAGGCGCTGCGTGGTGACGTACACCGGGTCTTGCCGACGGCGGCCGGCTCCCAGTTTACTTCAAGAAGTCTCGATGAAAGTGTATAATTTGGGTGCATTCAAATCCGGTTTAGGGGCGATCCCTTGCGGTCGCCCTGGGCGGGGCTTGCACCCGCCCGTACTAACTGATACCACAATATGTTGAGGAGTAAGGCACGCCCACGTGCCGTATCTTGGGACCTGTTCGCATCCTTCGACGGACACGGCCCAGGCTCCGGCGTAATTACTCCTCAAAATGGCCAAAGTTGAGATAGGTCAACGAGGGTGGATCTTTGCATTCAGCAGGTGAGGGAACGGCGATGAGAAGGTCCCCTGTAGTCATAGGCGTGGCCGGCGGTACTGGCTCTGGCAAGACCACCGTCGCTCAGGTGATTCTGGACCGTGTCGGGGCACACCGCATCACCTTTCTGCCACAGGACGCGTATTACAAAGACCTGAGCAACCTGCCGCCGGCGCAGCGGGCTCTGATGAACTTTGATCACCCAGACGCCCTGGAGATGGATTTGATGGTGGAACATCTCCGGATGCTGCGTAACTGGGAGTCCATCGCCCTACCTGTCTATGACTTCACAACTCACACGCGTAAGTCGGAAACACGGCACCTGGAACCCAACCCGGTCATTCTGGTGGAGGGCATTCTCGCCTTGGCTGATGCTCGACTGCGTGATTTGATGGACGTGAAGCTGTACGTGGATACGGACGCCGATGTGCGTTTTATCCGCCGGCTGAAACGTGACATTGCCGAGCGTGGTCGGACCATGGAATCAGTGATCGAGCAATACCTGACCACGGTGCGCCCCATGCACCTGGAATTCGTGGAGCCCACGAAACGCTACGCCGATGTCATCATCCCGGAGGGTGGATTCAACCAGGTAGCCATGGACATGGTGGTGGCGCGGCTGGAGGAGTTGCTGAAATAGAGAATGACGGGCGAGATGTAGGGTCGTCTGACGCCAACGCGGACATCGCCGGCCAGACAGTCCGTGGCTCATTGTATAGCGTGGTGGCGTCAGGCATTACCCTCACTCTGGGGTTTATCCGCGCGGTGCTGTTGGCACGGCTCCTGTTACCAGAGCACTTCGGTGTCGCCACACTGGCGCTTTTTTTCATCAATTTGGCTGCCAGGTTACGCGGCCTGGGCATTGACAACGCCCTGATCCACCGCCAGGAAGTCGATGAGCGTGTTCTTTCCACTTATTTTACGATTCGGCTGGGGTTGGTTTTGGGAAGCATGAGCATCCTGGCGGCTGTAGCGCCACTCCTGGGTCGATTCTATCCCCAGATGCCTCTGCTGCGAGATGTGCTCCTGGCTTTTGTTGGCATCAGCGTCTTGAGGGGTTTAAACAGCGTCCAGATCACCATTCTGAACAAGAATCTGGACTTCCGCGATCTCGCCCTGGCCGACGTGTTCAGTTCGGTCTCAATGACTCTTGTGGCACCTCTTCTTGCCTGGCAAGGCTGGGGTGTTTGGAGCCTTGTGGCTGAGCAATTCAGCGGTATTGCAGCTCGGGCAGTGCTGGTCTGGGGGTTTTGCCGGCCATGGCGACCAAGACTTGGCTGGGATCGCGATATTGCGCGCTGGTTCTGGCAGTTTGGCATCAAAGTGTGGATGGGGGGGAACCTCACGTTCCTGCTGGATCGTTTTGACGACTTTTGGACCGGTACGGCCCTCGGCAAAACACCCCTCGGTTTCTATTCACGCGCCTACGAGTTTGCTCGTTATCCCCGACGGGTGATTGCAAATCCGGTTCTCTCCGTATTCTTCCCCGCCTTTGCGCGTCTGCAGGGTGAGCCTTTGCGGCTCTCGCGAGCCTTCTTTCGCGTCACCAGTCTGATGGTTCGTCTTGGCTTCTGGTTCTCGCTGGTATTTGTCCTGGCAGCGCCAGAATTCATCCGCCTGCTTCTCGGTGAGCGGTGGCTGCCAATGTTGACCACTTTCCAGTTGATGGTGGTGTACACGCTGCTGGATCCCCTGGCTCTGGGCGCGAGCAATCTTCTGATGGCGGTAGGCCACCCGGATCTCATCGTGCGCACGCGCGCGGCGCAGTTGTCGCTGTTCGTTCCGGCCGTGATTCTGTTCAGCCGCCTTGGTGGCATCGAAGGTGTGGCCCTTGCGGCAGATTTGATGGTGGTGGCCGGCGCTGTACTGCTGTTCCGCTACGCCAATCGATTTGTGGATTACTCGGCGCGCGCTCTCTGGCTGTGGCCGGTCATCTCTTTGGTCGCTACGGCCGGGGTTGTGCTTGCCCTGGCACCCCGGTGGGCATTGCTGCCGGCCTGGCAGGGGCTGCTTGGCAAAGCCGCCCTGATCTCGGGCGTCTATTGGACGCTCCTTCTGCTGACCGAGCGTGAGCAACTGCTGACCGGGTGGCAAATGATCTGGGGGCTACTGCGCCCTCGATTGGTCAGGACATAGTTGAGAGAGGTCGATGAGCAAAGTATTGGTTGTCGGTTTTGACGGTGCAACTTTCGACGTGGTTTTGCCCCTGGTGTCTCAGGGCCGGCTGCCCAATGTGGCAAATCTCATGCAACGGGGAACCTGGGGACCACTGCGCTCTGCCATCCCGCCTATCACGCCAACCGCCTGGACTACTTTCTTCACAGGGAAGAACCCGGGTAAGCACGGTGTGTTCGACTTCCACGAACTGGACCCTGATACTTATGAAATGCGGCCGGTGCGTGTCGATCGACACACTGAGAAGAGCATCTGGCAGTTGTTGACCGAGGCCGGCAAGACCTCCATCGTCGTCGACGTGCCGTACACATATCCACCGCAGCCGTTGCAGGGAGTGCAGATCACCGGATACGGCACCCCGCGCACGCCGGGCACCGTATTCACGTATCCACAAGACCTGGCGGACCGGGTGCCGGCGGATCTGCGCCCTGAAATCCGCGTCGCGCTGCCGCGCCACACCTTCGATCGCAGCCTGGCCTTTGTGGATGAATGGACGGCGATCATGGACGGGCGCCGCCGGCTGCTGCGCCACCTGATGAAAGAGCACGACTGGGACTTCTTTTTTGTCGTGTTTACCATCACCGACTTCATGGCCCACGTCTTCTGGACCTTTGTCGAGCCGGCTCACCCCAACTACAAGCGCCCCGAGGGTTCTACGTATCGCGAAGCCTTCTTCCGTGCTTATGAGCAGGCAGACGCATTGCTGGGTGAACTCATGACGTGGGCCGGCTCCGCGACGACTACGCTCGTGATGTCTGACCACGGCTTTGGCAGCATCTACCCGCGCCAGTACCTGTTTCGCAAGCTGGCAGAGGGCGGCTTCGTCCGCTTTCGGAGTGCACCGCTTCTGTCCAGGGCCGGCGACAGGCTGATCAAAGCCACCATGCAGGCATACACGAGCTTACCGTTCCTTCGGGAGTGGGTCAAGAGCATGCGCCCACAGCGGCAAAAGGCCGTCAAGACGCTCCTGCGACGTGGTGGTTTGATTCCCAGCGCTGGCGCTGTGGATTTTCGGAAGTCGCCGGTGCTTCCATCAAACAGCAGCCTGCAGATGTGGATCAACAGCCAGGACCGCTTCACACACGGGATCGTCTCCTCGCATGAGAAACACGATCTGCTGGACCGGTTGAGTCGCTACCTGCGCGCGCTGCAGGATCCGGTCACCCAGGAGCCGGTGGTGGCTGACGTTTACCAGGGCTCCGACGTCTATCAAGGGCCGGCTGTGCCCCGGGGACCTGATCTGGTGATCGAGTACCATAACTTCTATCGCCCAGACGCGGAATCTCGCACCGTCAACCCATACCTGGAGGGTGGCCACACAGGATACGGCATCTTCCTGGCGTACGGGCCTGACATTCAACCCACAGAAGTTACCGGGGCCGGCCTGACCGATCTGGCTCCCACGGTGCTATACCTGCTGGGCGAGCCCGTGCCGCCTGACATGGACGGTCGCGTGATCGCAGAAATGTTTACCAAGGCGTATCGAACGGCTCATCCGGTGCGTTACGGTACATGGCCGGCGCGCCTGGAGGAGGCGCCGGCAGGTGCGGAGTCGGCGTATACGCCGGAACAGGAGGCGGAGATCGAGGATCAGTTGCGCCGGCTGGGGTACATCGAGTAGCTGGTGTCTGTGCCAGGGCAGAGGGGATTCGCTTCTGTGATTGAGCATGTGTTGATTATTGGATGGGATGGCGCGACGTGGGCTTATATTGAACCGCTCCTCGAACGGGGCGAACTGCCGAATTTGGCCACCCTTCTCGCACGGGGCGCCCGAGCGGTTCTGCGCTCTACCATCCCGCCGTACACAAACGTGGCCTGGCCTTCGCTGGTCACGGGCCTGGGGCCGGCCAAGACGGGTGTCTTCGATGGAGCGCGGGCGCGCCCGGGGAGCTACGAGGCCGTTCCGACGAATCTGACCGGCTACCGCGGCATTCCCATCTGGCGTTGGGTGAACGGCTTCGGCCTGCGGGCCGGCGTGCTCAACGTGCCCATGACTTACCCCGCCGTGCCGCTGGACGGCTACCTGGTGGCCGGCTTCGACAGCCCGCGCGGCTCAGCAGAGGCCGCCTATCCCCGCGATCTGCTCCGCCAGTGGGCGGAACAGGGGCATCCGTACCGGGTGCTGGAAGAGGAGATCGCGCTGATGGACCGCCAGAACCCCCACCAGCCGCGCGGCAATCTGGCGGATTTCGTCGCTCGCTGGGTGACACTGACGCGGGAGCAGGGGGAACTGGTGGCCTGGCTGTGGCGTGCCTGGTCGGTGGACCTGATGTTCGTCGTCTTCTCCGGCACGGACTCGATCAACCACCGCACGCGGGATTTCGAACAGATCGCCCGTGTGTACCGGGCCGCTGACGAGGCCCTGGGGCGCATCCTGGAGGCAGTGGACGACCGGACACTGGTGTGCCTGGTCTCCGACCATGGCTCGACACCCGCTCATCGCTACATCGCCCTCTACCGGGCGTTGTACGACGGTGGCTGGCTGCGCTTTCGGCCCCAGGTGGCGGAGCGCTTCTGGCGCCGGCTGCCGGGACCGCTGGGGCGTGGGTTACCGCGCCTCTGGCGCCAACTGCCGGTCCGGGTGCGACAGTCCTTCTCCTGGCCGCTCCTGCGCTGGGACCCGCGCCTGGCCGTCGCCAACGACAACATAGACTGGGAGCACACGCAGGTGTACGCCCGCTCCGGCATGGGGCCGCTGTACATGAACCTGCGGGGCCGGCAGCCGCAGGGGACTGTCTCGCCGGCAGCGTACGCGTCCCTCTGTGACGAGGTGGCCCAGACCCTGCTGGCGCTGCGCGACCCGGAGGGGCAACCCGTCTTCGGCCGCGTCTGGCGGCGAGACGAGCTCTACCCGGAGGCCGATGCCGGCGATGATCCCCCCGACCTCATCGTCGAGCCTGCCCGATGGAGCGATCACATGATTACCGGCTATCCTTCAGACCCGCTGGTGCGCCCCGTCCCCGACGCACGGGAGTACGGCACGCACACGCCGGACGGGGTGCTGGTGC
>CAYYSH010000126.1:0-8146 GCA_964474265.1 uncultured Anaerolineales bacterium | reverse complement strand
GGAGCCACCCCTAGTACGAGAGGACCGGGGTGGCCCGACCGCTGGTGTACCAGTTGTCCCGCCAGGGGCACGGCTGGGTAGCGATGTCGGGAAAGGATAACCGCTGAAAGCATCTAAGTGGGAAGCCTCCCCCAAGATGAGATTCCCATGTGCTACGGCACGAGAGCGCGCTGGGAGACTACCAGCTAGATAGGCCGCAGGTGTAAGCACAGCAATGTGTTCAGCCGAGCGGTACTAATGCGCGATAGCTTCGTCGCTTCCCAAAGCTGATCTCTTACACTCTTCTCTGTCCTCTTGTGGTGTTGGTGTTATAATTGCATATTGTGTTGGTTTGTAAGGACCGCAGGTGATTTTAGCGAGGGTGGTATACCCGGTTCCATCCCGAACCCGGAAGTTAAGCCCCTCAGCGCCGATGGTACTGCACGGGAGGCCGTGTGGGAGAGTAGGTCATCGCCGACGGTCCTTTTTTGTTTTCAGGTTGGGGTGCAAGGTTGAACGTTACGGTGTGATGTTTTCTCGTTTGACCTGCGTCAGTGCAATCAGGGTTCCCACGACGATTGCAGTCAGGGCTCCCAAGGCTATTAACTTGTACAGCCGGCTGGTGAGTACCAGCGCCAACAGGCCGAAGCCGGCACAGAACGCATAGTACCCCACCACTACCTGCCGCTGCGACAAACCGAGGTCGAACAGTCGGTGGTGCAAGTGGCTGCGGTCTGCCAGCCAGGGGGCGCGACCGTGGCGAAGACGCATCATGATTTGCCAGGCCACGTCGAGGATGGGGATGCCCAGGACGAGAAGGGCGGTCGCCAGCTTGGCCGGCGCGATCAGCGAAAACGCCGCCAGGTTGTAGCCTAAAAACATCGAGCCGGCTGTCCCCATGAAAGTCCGCGCCGGGTAGAAATTCCACGGCAGAAACCCCAAACATGCTCCCATCAATGCTACTGGAAACAACCCCACCGCCAGTTGGCCAATTCGGACATAGCTGTGAATTGCGAATAGCAAAGCAGCGATGGCAGCGACGCCGGCGGCCAGCCCGTCCAGGCCATCTAACCAATTGACCGTGTTAATCATGCCTGTCACCCAAAAGATGGTGATCGGCACAACCAGCCACAATGGCAGGACTACCAGCTTGTCCGTAAGCGGGTTGGTAAATCGTTCAAGAAAGACGGTGTGGCCGATGGCGATAGCGGCTAAGAGGAGTTGGGCACCAAATTGCGGCCATGGCGCCAGCTCTTTCCAGTCGTCGTAGGCGCCGAAGAGGGCTGCAGCGCCGGCACCCAGCAGAACACCTCGCAGCCGAAGCCAGTCCGCCGGGTCGCGCGGTGGCGGCATTCGGCCTGTGCCATGTAGCCAGTAAATGACTGCAGCCGCGGCAAAGAAGCCCAGCGCGAGGGCTAAGCCACCCCATCGAGGCGTGGGGCGTACGTGAACGTGCTTGGGCGCTCGGGGGACATCGAGCACGTGGAATCGACGGGCTACCTGCGCCATAGCCGGCGTCAGTACCAGGCTGACAACAAAAGCAACCGCGAAGACCGTTACCGGGGCCATCTTTGGTTCACCAAATGATGAAGGGGTTGCCTGACCCACACGGGTATGCAACCCCGAGATTCTCGTATCAAAATCCTCCTGTGCTGATAGTGGCTGGGCGCATCAGACGCGCCGGCACACAGCCGCGTCGGGCGACTCTTCCCGCTAGCGTCGAGCCCGCCGCTCTGTTGCAGCTTTACACTGCACGCACATGGTAGCTTCGGGCATGATCTTCAGGCGCGCCGGGTCAATTGGTTGACCGCACACTTCGCAGATGCCGTACGTACCCTTTTCGGCAGCTCGAAGTGCAAAGTCTATTTCTTCGAGTTTTCGTTCAAGGGCTCGCAGGACAACCAACGTTTTCTCTCGTTCAACGATCTCGGGATCCGCCTCCTCCTCAGTGGGATCCACTTCGGAACTAAGAGCGAGCCGCAGATGCTCGATCTCTTTCAGGATATCCTTGCGTTGTTCAACAAGCGCGTCGATTTCTTGTGTTATGCTCGTGCTCGCCATAACAAGTCTTCTCCTCACACTCTTGGAGGGATCAGCTCACTAACCGATTGACATTTAAAAGTGGCGGGACTTATACCACGTTTTTGCAAATCTGTCAAGGCTTTTCAATTTTGCTGCAGAATGGTATAATTGATTGCACGAACAATTGTGCGAATGAGAGGCATCCGTTTCGGATTGAGGCCTGATAAGGAGCAAATTCAGTCGGTGACAGACGATTCCAATCGAATGGTGTCGCGGAGGCGGCGTCCTGAGGAAGAGGGCATCGAGATCAGTCTCCGACCACGATATCTGTCAGAGTATATCGGGCAGGAGCAGGTCAAAGAGAACCTGGCTATCGCTATCGAGGCTGCCAAGGCCCGGGGTGAGGCACTGGACCATGTGCTGCTGTATGGTCCGCCGGGCTTGGGCAAGACCACCCTGGCCCATATCATAGCCAACGAGATGGGGACGGATATCAAGGTAACATCTGGCCCCGCGATCGAGAGGGCCGGCGATCTGGCGGCCATCCTGACAAACCTGCGGGCCGGCGATGTGCTGTTCATAGACGAGATCCACCGCCTGAACCGGGTAGTTGAAGAGGCCCTGTACTCAGCCATGGAGGACTACGTATTCGACATCACGTTGGGCAAAGGACCCAGTGCAAAGATCATGCGCCTCCCCTTGCAACACTTTACCATCGTTGGTGCCACAACGCGACTGGCGCTGATTACCGCGCCTATGCGCAGTCGATTCGGTGTCATTCATCGACTGGATTTCTATGATGATGAAGCTATGGCGCAGATTGTGCGTCAAAAAGCTCGTGTCTTAGACGTCTCGATTGATGAGGGTGGTGTCCGGGAAATCGCCCAGCGCGCACGCGGTACGCCTCGCGTGGTGATTCGCTTGCTTTCTCGGGTCCGTGACTATGCACAGGTCCGCGCGGATGGTGTAATCACCGAGGAGGTGGCGCGGGAGGCGCTCAACATGTTAAACGTGGATGAACTGGGGCTGGACGAAGGCGATCGACGGGTTCTGGAGGCGATCATCACCAAATTTGGTGGTGGCCCGGTTGGGTTGGAGACTATTGCAGCGTCGATTAGCGAAGAGCCGGACACCATCATGGACGTGTATGAGCCTTATTTGCTCCAGTTGGGATTTATCGAACGCACCTCCCGTGGACGGGTTGCCACCCGGCGGGCCTACGAGCACCTGGGGTACGAATATCGAGAGGAGCCTCAGCAACAGCGACTGATTTGATTGCGAGTCTGTTATGATGTCAGGATTCGAGTCAATTGGACGCTTGTTGTTGTTATCGGGAGCTGCTCTGTTTGTGCTAGGGCTTATTCTGATAGCAGCCGGGCGAGTTGGTTTCCCATTTGGCCGGCTACCGGGAGACATTGTATATCGGCGGGACAACGTAACTGTGTATGCACCGTTGGTCAGTTGCTTGGTTGCCAGTGTGGTGCTCACCTTGTTGCTTAATCTGGTGTTCTGGTTGATCCGCCGCTAGCAAGGACGCTTCCGATACACGTTTTGGAGAGTGGGCTGTCGAATGATGCGACGTACGCGACGAAAACGCAGCCTCTGGCGATTTCTGGATGCGCTTTTGCCAGTATGGCCTCCCTGTGACAGGTGCAGGAACCACAAAGGGAGGCTTTTCATTTGCTGGTGATGGCCGGCCAGTCTGCGTTTGTCATACTCGGTGCTTGGGAAAACGGAGGGGTTGGCATCCTCAGGTGCTGCACTCTTCGGGGAACTCTCAAGTGCTGATATTCTCACACTGCCTCATCCTGTCCTGAGCAGGGCACATCGTGGGACGCAACAATGCCGAATGAAGGAGAGGGACCAATGGGGGATTCAAGGCGAGCAAGAGCCAGTACCGCACATCCTGATCGCTGGCAAGCATGGACGACTCTGCTCGTCGAGTGGCTGAACACCCTTCAGCCACCGGAAATGGCGGTTCTCACCGGCACAGCGCTGTTTGTGGGTCTGGGGGCTGGTTTCGGAGCTGTCATATTTCGCTGGCTCATCAATGGCTTTACCACCCTGGCTTTCGAGGGCGGACGTCAGGCTTTCAGCTTTCTGGGCCACTATTATGTGCTGATCATTCCCGCCATCGGTGGTCTGTTTGTGGGACCGATGATTTATCGCTTTGCGCGGGAGGCCAAGGGGCACGGAGTGCCTGAGGTGATGGAAGCCGTGGCCTTGAAGGGGGGGCGCATTCGCCCCATAGTCGTGGTGATCAAGGCGCTGGCCTCGTCAATCTGCATCGGAACGGGTGGTTCAGCCGGCCGCGAAGGCCCCATCGTTCAGATTGGCTCTGCCCTCGGCTCGACAGTGGGCCAGGCGTTGCGGATGTCTGACGACCGGATTCGGATGTTGGTCGCGTGTGGGGCAGCCGGCGGCATCGCAGCCACCTTTAACGCTCCGGTAGCCGGTGTTATCTTCGCCCTGGAAATCATCCTGGGCGAGTTCACGGTTGGGCACTTCTCCACCGTCGTGATCGCATCAGTGACGGCCAGTGTCATCGCGCGGGTGTTTCTGGGCAACGTGCCGGCGTTTGCGGTGCCTGAATACGCTCTGCGCAGCCCTTGGGAACTGCCTCTATACGTCCTGCTGGGCATCCTGGCCGCCCCGGTTGGGGTTGGCTTCATCCGCGCGTTGTACCGGCTGGAAGACATTTTCGATGCCTGGAACTTCCCCGAGTACCTGAAACCGGTGATCGGAGGGCTGGGAGTTGGCGCTATCGGGCTGTTCGCGCCGCAGGTGTTTGGCGTCGGCTATGAGGCTATCGAAGTAGTGCTTCACAACGGGGTCGTGCTCAGCACCATTGTGATGTTGCTATTTGCCAAAATCCTAGCTACATCACTGACGTTGGGCTCGGGGGGCTCGGGGGGTGTGTTCGCCCCTTCGCTCTTCATGGGGGCCATGCTGGGCGGAACTTTCGGCGATCTAGTGCACCGGGTGCTTCCCGGCATCACAGCTCTGCCTGGGGCATATGCTCTGGTCGGGATGGCGGCGGTGTTCGCTGCCGGCGCTCATGCGCCCATTACCGCAATTATCATCCTCTTCGAGATGACCGGCGACTATCGTATAATTCTGCCCCTGATGCTATCCACCGTCATCGCGACGTTGCTGGCCCAGCGTCTGGAGACAGAATCGATTTACACGATGAAGCTATCGCGTCGTGGCATTCGGCTGGAGCGAGGACGAGACATTGACGTGATGCAGAGTGTACAGGTAGCTGAAGCCATGACCACTGATTTGGAACCCGTACCGGTGGACATGAGCCTGAACGAACTGGCACAGCGTTTCCAGCGGGATCGGCGTCACGCGTTCCCCGTTGTCGATCATGACAATGCGCTGTATGGAATTGTCAGTTTGCAAGATCTAGAGCGGGTCTTAACGAGGGAGAACGGGGATAAGTTGACAGCCGGCGACATTGCTACCCGCTCGCTGGTGATAGCTTATCCCGACGAGCCGATGCGTGTCGCGCTGAAACGCATGGGGCCCCGCGACCTGAGTACGCTGCCGGTGGTGGATCGAAACGATCCACGCAAACTCATCGGCGTCATTCGCCGGCGCGACATTGTGAAGGCTTACAACGTGGGGATCATGCACCGGCAGGAGCTGCAACACCGCATAGCTCAGATGCGATTGCACGCCGTCACCGGCCCCGAGTTCATCGAGTTGGAGATACCGGAGGATTCCCCTGCTGTTGGAGTACCTCTAGCTGAACTTGCCTTGCCCACAGATTGCGTGATCGTCTCCATCCAGCGGGATCACCAGTTGTTCATCCCGCATGGCGACACCGTGCTGCAGGCCGGCGATAAGGTGACAGCTTTTGTGGAGAGGGATGAGGCAGCCGCGCTCAAGAGGAGCGTAGGCTGTCAGTGATCGTCCTTCAGGGCCCCGGCTTGCGTCTCAGTCGTCGGAAATGGCCCGGATGATTGCTTCGGTGTCGCTCAGATTGGGGAAGCAGAAATCCGGTTGGTGCTCGCGCAGTTCCTCGCATGAATAAGGGCCGGTGGCCACCGCGATGCTCTTGACCCCCAGCGCACGACCGCAGTCTATGTCCGCCGGCGTGTCCCCGACGATGACCACGTCTTTACCTCGAAACTTCTCTCGCACTGCCTCTTCAGCCCGCCGCACAGCGATGGCCGGCAGTTCTGGCCGGCTGAGAGCATCCTCACCAAAAGCGCCCAGGCCGTCGAAGTAACTGGCCAGGTTTGCGGCTTTCAACTTCTCCTGGGCTCCGCGCCAGATGTTCCCAGTGAGCAATCCAACCACCACATTCGGATGTTGCGTCAGCCGGTCCAACAACTCGGTCACGCCGGGGAGTGATCTCACCGGGTGGTGGTCAATGATGCGTTGGAGTTCTGAAACATATGCTTCGAAGTAGGCCGGCATTTGGGCGTGGATTGTCTCATCCGGTAGACCGGCGGCTCGCATCAGTTCTACAACGATCTGAGAATCGACCTTGCCGGCCATAGAGTACTGGTCGACGGGGCCTGCGGTGCCAAATACCTGCTCGAACGCCGTGATCATGGCCCGCCGGCCGGCACCGCCCGAGTCCAGCAACGTGCCATCAATATCAAACAGTACCAGTTTCTTCATAACTTGCCTCGTTGAGTACTCACCTTTATCATTATCGTCATGGAGAGGCAAAAGTCAAGCGAAATCGTCCGCCGGCTGTTGACCTGGTACGAGCGCCACCAGCGGGATCTTCCCTGGCGCCGAACCGATGACCCTTACTCCATCTGGATCGCCGAGGTGATGCTTCAGCAGACTCAGGTGGACACTGTCATCCCTTACTACGAGCACTTCCTGGAGCGGTTTCCCACCATTCAGACCTTGGCGGAAGCGTCGCTGGACGAGGTCCTGAAGATTTGGGAAGGCATGGGCTACTACGCCCGGGCACGCAATCTGCACGCGGCAGCGAAGGCGGTGGTGGAGCAATTCGGTGGGCACATTCCCGATACGTGGGATGAGTTGCTCAGTCTGCCAGGCATCGGGCCATACACCGCCGGCGCCATTCTGAGCATCGCCTTTGGGCAGCCGGTGCCGGCGGTGGATGGCAACACCCGGCGGGTGTTGAGCCGGCTGTTTGCCATCGAATCGCCCGTCGATCACCCACCCACGCAGCGGCAGGTGCGGGAGCTGGCTGGCGAACTCGTGCCGGCAGGAGATCCAGGCCGCTTCAACCAGGCGCTGATGGACCTGGGGGCCAACATTTGCACACCTCAAAAGCCGGCGTGCCGGCTCTGTCCGGTCAGCGACTTCTGCGAGGCTTTCAAACAGGGATTGCACGAGATGCTACCAGTGACACGAAAGCGAGGGCCGATACCTCACTATGATGTAACGGCCGCCGTTATCTGGGACGGTGATGGCCGGCTGCTGATCGCGCAGCGCCCACCAGATGGCTTACTCGGCGGATTGTGGGAGTTCCCCGGCGGGAAACAGGAGCCGGGGGAGAGCCTGGAGGCCTGTCTGCGGCGCGAAATCCGCGAGGAGTTGGGTATCGAGATCAGCGTGGGCGAACGCATTGTGTCCGTGGATCATGCGTACACCCATTTCCGCATCACATTGCACGCGTTTCACTGTACGCATGAGGCCGGCGAGCCCCGGGCGCTGGGATGTGCCGGCTGGCGTTGGGTGAGACCGGATGAGCTAGACCAGTTTGCATTCCCGAAAGTAGATCGGGAGGTCATCAGAATGCTCTGAGCCGGCGAGAGTATCCTGAATTTGTGGAGCTACCCTCGCAAGCCAGCGTAAGGCATTCGTAGTACAAGTGTTAGGGGGGGGTAGGGAGTCCGTCAAGCATGAGCAGCAGAGGTGTGTCATAATATGGATACACGATTGAGTGATGCTCGTGTGTGCGGTGAGACCCACGCAGGCGTTAGCTTGTGCAAAAGGGTATAGAGTTCATGAAAGTTAGGAGGAACCGCGATGAAAGCACGATTGCTCGTTGGGGTAGTTCTCGTTCTGATTCTCGTGATGGTTTTGCGCGAAGGCGTCAGTGCACAGTCACAAGGTTGGTGGACGCTGTCTGGTAGTAATCTCTATCCTAACTCGACTACCTATAACGTTGGCATTGGGACGACGTCACCGGCGTCTAAATTTCATA